>CALGNA010000012.1 GCA_937958795.1 uncultured Bdellovibrionales bacterium
AATAAAGTAGAACTATCATAGTTTACACCACCAGCAGAAGATATCTCCAATGGCGTATGCCCATCTGTTCCCTCTTTTGGAACAATCACTGAACTATCCATTGGTTTCCAACCTGTCCAAGCAGCAGCTGCATTTGGCTTATAATCATACTGAAAGTTAAACCTTACAGCTCCTCCGCCTTCCATAAATCGGATCTGAGTTGAATAGATATTCCCCTGCTTTAAATAAACATAACCCGCTTTATAGCCAGCAATTCCACCTTGAAAAAATGTAGAGGTGTCATGACCACTACCATAACCAGCAGCAAATTCATTTGCAGTACTGAGACCGGTAGCTGGCGCTAGGCCAAGTGGATCAGAATAAACCAAACTATCTTCCATAATTTGCCTCATTCGAGAAGTATTTATCGTTGCCGTAAAAATTGGAACTAAATCACTTAAGTACTCTGTAGGTGAAACTAATATTCTTAGAACATCATCTACTGAAGTTGTTCTAAATCTGTAAATTCCTGTTCCTGCTGGAGCAAAAAACCCTGAGTAGGTTTCGCCGTATTCTCTTTGCGAATCAATCAATGGAATAAGCTGACCATCTTGTGCAAATTTATCTGTTATTGATGTTGGACCAACTGCCCATCCATCTTCACCTGGACCATGATGATTCTCTCCATCAAAATCCGTTGGATAGACAGCATGAATAAACTCACCAGATGCATCTAAAGATTGATCTAAAAATTCATCAGCTTCATCCCACTGAATACTCTGACTATTTGGCGCAGAACTTGAAAATCCACCATATCTTTTTAATGTCAGACCGCCCCTTTGTTGATCCGCAATCTGAAGCAATGCAATAGGAGCGCTATTTACAGGTGGTGTTCCGCCATCATTACGTTCAACATTAAAAGTCTGAACCAGAGTTGATCCAGCTAAATCTTGAGCAATGACAGTTAAATCTATATCAGTTCCATTTGGTGCTCTAAAACAAATTTTATCATCATCAGATGGAATTGTACTATTGGTAGCTAAATAAGCCCAGCTAGGCGCAGGCCCTTCACCTTGAGCATCTGATAAAAAGTATGTTAGTTCATCCCCCGCTGCCAAATTAGGATCTGTAAAGTGTTTTGATAACTCTTCTGTACAGGTAATAATAATTTCTTTAGCATTGATGGCTAATGTACTTAACTGAAGATCGTCATCACCAGCATCATTTACAGCGCCTGATGGTCTTAATATCCTAATTCTATTTCCAATCACAGGACTTGTTACTGTAACCGTTAAGCTGTTACCCTGATTAATGGCAAGAACTTCTCTTGATAATACCTTTTCAGTAACTCCATCATCATAAATAAGCTGAAAAATACTATTACCAAAATCATAACCTGACGGTCCTGTCAGAACTATGTTGTCTACTTCCCAAAGAATGGATTTACCAGAAGCATTTAAATCAGGAAGTTCAATATCTATAGAATGATAGCCTTGAGCATTTACAGTTGAGATTAATGGCTTTGTTGTAAAGTCTGCTCCCGCTCCAGACTCAGTCACAGCAGTATCAAGATATGGAATAGCTCCTACACTAGGGTTTCCAATTGCGTTTATATTGACATCAGGGATAGCCCCAAGGTTAGCCGTATTTATAATAGGAGCTTGGTTTTGACCTTCTACAGTAAAATTAATATTACCAGTATTAGACGTATTCACTCCATCAAAAATTGTGTAGGTGTATGTCAAAGTATCTGAAACACCAGCACCCAGAGTTAAGGTTGTTATATCCACTGTAAACGTAAAATCACCAGTTGGATCAATAGTTAAAGTTGCTGAAGTATTTGAAGGAGTTGGGTCAACTGAGGGTGTAAAACTATGGATATCTGCAGAATCTAAATTAGAATCATTAAAAGATACATTTCCAGTAATTGTTATAATCTCATTAACTGCAGCAGTCTCACTTACTGTGTATTGATCATCAAAACCATCAGCATTAGCAATTGGTGTTACATCTGATACATCTTGTACAGCTATTAGAAAAATTGTTTCAAGATCTGTTGTTCCATCCGTAGCTTGAACTTCTAACTGATGAAAAGCCTGAACTTCAGTGTCTAATAGGGTTCCATTAACTACAGTTACAACTCCAGTTATTGAATCAATAGCAAAAGCACCACCAGTTGTGTCACTTAAAATAGAATAGGTATAATCTTCCTCGGCACCATTTTGAACATTTTCAATTGTTACTGTTCCTAGCTCTGTGCCATTTGAAGAGTTCTCAGGAATAGAAGTACTTGAAAGACTTAATGCTTTAATTGCTATACCTGCACCCGGAGTACATCCTAAATAGAGTGGATCAAAATCAATTGAAACTGCTGAGTTAACAGATGGAAAATATCCTGGATTAAAACTTATACCAGCTCTAGCCGCTTCATAGGTATAACCAACAGGTGGAACAATAGTCTCCAAACCCGATGTTCCATCAATAAGTTTAACTGATAAAGTCGATTCATTAGCAGGACAAGACAAAGCGTAAAATGCTGACTGCTGAATAATGTTTGTCGCAATATTTCCTAAGTTCGTATTATATTCTGCAGAAGTCCCATTGATATCAAAAGAAATACCACCCGCTTGAGTAGCTAAATCTTTAATTGGATTAGGACTTAATGCTAAATCTGTAATAGAGAAAACAGAGAAGTTTCCGTCACCTTTTTCATCAATCAGATCTTGAAGGTAATCTGAAACCGCCTGTCCGCCGGTATCAGTTGTTCCTTCTGCACGTGAACCATCAACTTCATCTGAAATCATAATGACAGCTAAAAATGCATCAGGCCTAATCAGTAATGCTTTATCGCCTGAAAGATCTATAAAAGACCTCATACTCTGCATGAGCCTTTCATCGTTAATATAATTTAAAAGCTGTGCTCTTTCTTGCTCCGTATAACTAATACCGTCTAAACCCGTATCAGAAAAAACATTATTAGCACTTTTACCGTTTGCTATATCTATTGATGGATAACTTGCAAAAGGAGGTCCTTCTAATCCACAAGCTACAGTCCCCAGCTTTGAACCATAAATATCAAAGTTATCACCAAAGTCAGCCAAGAAACTATTTAAATTTGAATTTAGCAATGATGATAAAACCTTAGGGTTTGAATTATTACCCACACATTCACCACTATGTAGATCTGCTAAAGACCTTTTTCCTAGAACAGCATTCCCCGGTAGACTTGCAGCCATTTCTGCCCAAGCTGCCGAATGAATAACACCCATTTGGAAATCGTATCCGATTGAATAAAACTCTTGCATGAAAGACTGAATATTGTTTTCAACATTTTGAATCTCTTGAAACATACTTCTGGATGGATCCACAACCCATAAGATATCTATCTTTGGGTTAAATGACGTATTAGATTGTTGAAAGGTTTCAGAAGAAGCCACAACACCAATTGATGCTCCACCACTACTGCCACAACCTGTTAAATAATAACTACTTATTATGAGGGGCACACTTACAAAGACCCAAAAAAACTTAGAAGATTTAATAATTTACCTACCTAGCAACGTTACTGTATAGTTAAGTATCGTTCCTTAGCTAAACTAGATAAAGGACCATTCTAAGTATGAGACAAGCCTAAGCCCTCAAAACGGCTCTTTCTGCAATTATTAACAAAAATAAATAAAAACTAATTATAAAATCCACTCATTGCAGCAGTTTGGTAACAAGTTTTTAAAATAAACAGGTCATAAATAATAAACTCTATCTAAAAATAAACTACACAAATAATTATGATTTTTTGATCATTCAAAATATAAGTAGCTTCAATATCCATCAAAGTAGATTGTACAATTCCATTAGTCACAAGCTCAATAAGCCAAAAGAAGACTGAAGCCACCAGCAATCAAAATGAATGCACGCAGTCAAAGAATTTCCTTTTCAAAACAAATAATATAGATAGACAAAACAGAGCTTTTAATTATACTACAGTCACTCAGCGGAGAGGTGGCAGAGTGGTTGAATGCGCACGCCTGGAACGCGTGTAGTCGTTAATAGCGGCTCGAGAGTTCGAATCTCTCTCTCTCCGCCACTTACTTATTCATAGATTAATAGAATTAGCCCTTAACTGATACCGTGAATAGACAACCTGAAATAATAAACTCAATCCTACAGCACATATAATCAATAGGTCTGCCTCATATACAAATTGGCGTTGGAAGTTCATTGGAGGCGCAGATGAATAGTTTAATATGATAATAGAAAAACTAACTATCAGAACAAACAAAGTAAAAATAAAATTTTTCCAACCTCTTATCAATGAGAAAACCAAACTCACCAAAGGTAGCCAAACAGCAATTAAATAAAACTCAATAGTAGGTCCGGTAGACCCTGTGAATAAAAGTTTTAATAGTATGGGTAAAAATGAAAATATGATAAATACAAACAAGAAATAAAGATCATTGTTTTGTAGACGATTCAATAGCAACTTCATTCGATGATTTTGATTTGGAGAGGCTTAACAGTCAAGATTTTAAAGAGAATGAGCTCTTTACATAAATTTAACTGAAAATTTAGTGTAAAAAAAAGGCCACTCACGAGAGTAGCCTTTTTTAAGTAACTCATTTAAAAAATGAATTTATCTTATCTAAACAAAAAATTACTTAGATAATTTTTGACTGATTTCTTTTAATAAAAGAACCTCTTCACTTGGACCTGCTGGAGCTGCTTCTTCTTTTTTCTTAGCGTTATTAATCGCCTTAACAACCATAAAGATAGCGAAAGCTAAAATGATAAAATCTAGTATATGTTGAAGAAAAGCACCATATTTAATGATTGGCGCGCCTGCTGCAGTTGCAGCTGCCATTGTTTCATATGAAGCATCTGTTAGGTTGATAAAAAGCTGAGAAAAATCAACCCCACCCATTAACAAACCGACTGGTGGCATAATAACATCAGCAACTAATGATTGAATGATCTTACCAAAAGCACCACCAATGATGATACCTACAGCCATATCAACAACATTACCTTTCATCGCAAAATCTTTAAACTCTTGCATCATTCCCATAAACATTACTCCTTTTAGAGGTTAAATTCTAAAATTATTAAGACTTAAACTTTTAATAGTTAAGCTTTTTTAATTTTTTAGTAACTATACTCTACTTAATTTTTTTTCCATCTCCAAAACTCAAATGGATTATGATCCCCATTGTCATAGGTAAATTTTACATTTTTGGGCACTAAAAGCTCTGGAACTGGGCCCAAAAGCCTTATTACATAAGGATCTTGAAGATCTACCTCTTTATGAATCAATTCTGATAACTCATTATAGTCTTTAAATACAAACTCATTATCTCTTTGAGAAAAAAGCATATCGACCTTTTTATTGCTAAAATTTGTAAAATTATAAAGGCCATCCGAACTAAACTGTGAAGATAAATAATTTTTACTTTTATAATCTAATCCTGTTTGAACAATAAGGTCATAATCAATAGATCTAATTGTTTCAAAGCGTTTAGATACAGGAACATACTGAATCTCAAATTCATATCCCCATTTTTTTGATTCGTAAATAAGCCAAGCAAGACATTCTTTGAGTTCTTTTTCAAAATATATAATCTTAATATTTTTAATTTTTTTTATTTCTTCAGAAGATTTAATTTTAATATGCTTAAAACCTGATCTAGAATCTATACCCATCTTTGCATTATATAAACAGACCTTTGAAAACCCACTATTAACAACTTTAAAAAATGAATCACTTATTCTATTTGCCTCTAAACTTGAGATATTTTTTGTATTATAAAGAACATCAAATTTCCAGACCCAAGGGATTTTATCTAATTGAATAGACAAGTAATTTTTCTTTTTAGATTTATAAATGTAAAAATCTTTTGGAGTCGTTAAATACTGAATGAAACTTTCAGCTTGATTTTTGTTTTTTCTTTTTAAAATAATTTTTGGATTTATGTGATTTAGATGAGGCTCTAAAACAAGATGCGACCTTAAGACACTTAACCTAAAAGGGCCTGTCCCAACTAGGGGATTTTTAATATTATCTTTATCATACTTAAATATTTTAACTTGATTTAAAAACTCAAGATTTTTTCTTGCATTATCCCTAAAATGAAAAACAACTTTATTGCCTTTTTCATTCCATGCAACTTCAGTCGTACTCATAAGCTCACCGTAAGACCTAGAGTATAGGGATTCTTTGGTGCCATATTTTTCTAAAGATTCTTTTATTATTTTTAAGCTCAAAGGAGATGAATCGTGGAATTTTATATTTTTTTTAAACTCCAAACTTAATTTTTTCAGACTAGTATCAAAATTATAGCTCTTACAAAGAGCACATTTTAAAATATTTTTTTCTACTTTAAATTCTACTAAGGAATTTAAAATATTTTTTTCTACTATAAAGTAGGCTTCTGAAGCTTGCGTTAGCGGATTAAAGTGTACAGGAACCTCTTCTATTGGCCAAAAAAGGCTCTCCAACTGCCTTTGAGGTTTCTTATCTGGAGTACACCCTGTCATATTTATAAAAAATATATTTAAAAATAATAGCAGACAGAGTGTTTTCATAAATTAAATTACTTATTCTTAGCTATGCTTTCACTTTTTTTAGGATCTAAAGCACCAGCAATATTAAGCTCAATCGTCACTTCATCACCAACCAATGGGACACCAGAATCTAACTTCTTAGACCATGTGATCTTATGGTCTTTTCTGTTAATTTCAGAATTTGCAGTAAAGCTTGAAACCATATGACCATATGGCGACTTATCTGTCCCAAGATATGAAACCATAAACTTTGCAGGTTTTTTTACTCCGTGCATATCTAGCTCTCCCATTACTTCAAAACTTTTACTTCCTTTCTTCTTAACCTTAGTGGATTTAAAGTTAATTTCTGGATATTTTTTAACATTGAAAAAATCTTTATTCTTTAAGTGATCATCTCTTTTTTTATTTCGCGTATTAATCGAATTTGAATCAATCTTTAAACTTACATAGGACTTATCCATGTTTTTCTCATCAAAATAAAACTCACCTGAAAATTTATCAAAACTACCCTTTACTTTTGTAAACATATGCTTGATTGAAAAATCAATACTCGAGTGAGCTGCATCTACATTATAAAAACCAGTTGTTGCTTGAACATTAAACGCAAAACATAAACCTATTAATAGCAATAACATTCTCATACTTAGTTCTCCTTGTTTCATTCTAAATTTAGTACTTAATTTAGCAGCTACTATCTTACCCAGACAAAACTTTTAATATCAACATTCAAGTCAGATTTTCTTGGAGTTAACTGAATCTCTTCAATCAAATGACTATCAATTGACCAAGCTAGCTTTTCTGCCTCAAGGGCTTTTAGCATCTCTTCTTCTAGTAACTTAAACTCTTTAGTTTCATCAGCTATTTGTTCACCAACCCTAGCAACGTCCTGCTGTTCATTTTGCGATCGACTCCAACCCCTAACTGCTGATCCAGCTTTTGTTAAAGCTCCTGAACCCACTTTTTTACCCATAAAAGTGGATAAAACTGACATACCTACATTTAGAGCAGCCTTTAGTTTTTGTTGCTGAACCTGCCCTTTTTCTTTTTCTAGACGGCCTTCTAAAGTTTTAATCTTTTTTTCTAGTGCCTTTAACTTAGTCTCATACTTTTTTGTAAGATCACTGACTTTTTCTTCCCTAACCACATCAAGGGCTTCTTTTACCTTAACTGAAAAAGCCTCTTTTGTTTCTCCATTAGAAACAAGCTTTAAACTCTCACACTCAAATAAAGTCAGCCTTTGCGTTTCATAACACCAATCTTTTAAGTTAGATTTTATATCTTTAACCCAATCTTTAGACTCAGTTTCAAATTGCACATCTTTGTAACTCGAATTCTCTTGTGCAGAAGCAGAGAACTGCATTTGATTTTTCAAAACTTGCAAGCTTGAATAATCCAACTCTCCCTCAGCATCGATGGGCAGTAAAAATTGCTTCTCCATCCAATCTTCAAAATGACCTCGCTTTGCAAAATGACCCTTCCATGAAACTAAAACATTGAGTTTATAAGCAGCTTCATGATCTTCGGACCAATAAAGCTCCTCAAGACCCATGTTTGCAACTAGAGGTTTATTGGAGTTCGAAGCCTCTTGGACTTGAGAACGAGATCGTTTTGTTTCTTCATCCTTATGTTTGTCTTTATGTGGTTGCATTAATTTTGAAATTTGGTCTTTAGCCAACGGCCCTCTTAAATATGAAAGTGCCCATCTTGTATGAAAGAGTTGAGGCTCTTTTTCATGAACACTGTGTAGTAAAAAGACTCGCTTATCTAATTGATCAAAAAGCTCAGAAATGTGTTGCGCATCAGCACTACCCGCCTGTGTTAAGCCTTCTTTTAACCTCTCTTGGTCTCTTTGAGTTTGCAGCTTCCCAACAAACCAAGTTCCTGTATTTGAAAGGCCTTTGTAATCTAAATCAACTGGGTTTTGTGTTGCTAAAACCACGCCTAAACCTTGCGCTCGGGCTTGTTTAAGCAAAGTTAGTAAAGGCTTTTTTGAAGGTGGGTTTTCTGAAGGTGGACAGTAGCCATAGATTTCATCCATGTATAATAAAGCACGCAACCTTGAAGTCCCTTCTTGTTTTCTAACCCAAAAAACCAATTCATTTAAAAGCTGCGAAACAACCACCATTCTATCTTTTTCACTTAAATGCGAAATAGATAGGATAGATAACCTTGGAGTACCTTCTGAATTATATAACAGCTCATCAATACTTAATTCACTGCCTTTAGATAATTTTCTATATGTTGAACTTGATAAAAAATTGTTAAAACGAATCGCTAACTCTTTTCGCTTAGCTAAATTTATAACTTCGTCTATAGGTAGAACACCAATTTTTTTAATTGGAGGATTAAAAATATTTTCTATTAAAACTTCAAATGTAACCGCTTTATTTTGATCCCAAAAAGATCCAATCAATGTATTTAAAAAGACACTCTCTGATAAGATCGTATCACCATCTGTTTTATAACCTAAATACCCAAGCCAAGCTTGAACAACATTGTCTAGCTCATCAGAGTCCCAATCCCCTTCTGGTGGATGAAAACCCTTAAGAAAATGCAAACCCAATCCATGGTCTCCGCCTGGAGTCCAAATAATAGGTTCATGTGACTCATCAAACTCTTTTAAAGTTTCTCCGTCTTGATCCCATTTTTTTAGACCTTTAGACCACAACTGCGATTGTTCTTTTGCATAATCATCTACGCTTAAGTTTTTATGATCAGCTTCTTCTTTACTAACCCACGGCTTAAAATCATTTGGCTTAAGCTCAGGAAAACGAAGGAGTAAATTTGAAAGATCACCCTTTGGGTCAATAGCAATGACAGGAATCTTGTCCATTAAAGCCTCTTCTATAAGAGACAGACAAAGCCCAGTTTTTCCACTCCCGGTCATACCAACACAGACGGCATGGGTGGTTAAGTTTTTTGAGTTAAAATTGACGTTGTTATCAAAGTCATCTGACAAGGCCGAACTTTTTGTTCGGCCTAAAAATAAAGATCCTAATGTATTCATGCAAAAACCTCTTTGTAGAAGTTTTACATTACTATTTTAAAGCCTTTTCCATCAAGTTCTTAACAGTATCTCCGCCCTTAGTTTTCATAAAACCCATAACTACAGGAGCAAACTTAGTAACCATACCAGCATCTAGACCTAATTTTTTAAATCCACCTGCTAATGAAGCCATTGCAGCTAACTGGCCTAATTTACCTTTTCCACCTGTTAAATTACTAATCATTCCCATAAGACCGCCTGCAGCTTTTGGAGCCTCAGTTTCTTCAGAAGCTAAACTAGCTCCTTTAGAAATAAGACCATCTAAACCAGGAATTGCATCTGTAATTTGAGAAAACTCTCCGCCTAATTTAGACTTAGCTGCATTTAACATAAGGCCTACTCCGCCCTCTGCTTGATCCGAATTAACCCCTAACTGCGATGTTACTAAATCAATAAGTTCTTTCATTTCTGTATTCTCCTTTTTTGTAATACGGCTAACAATAACCTAAGATACTCTCTCTGACAAAGTCGATACCTTACGCTCGCCCATTCCATTGTACTCACTTAAGGGCCTAATAAGCTTATTATGGGCTTTTTGCTCCATAATATGAGCTGACCATCCCGTAATTCGGCTCATAACAAAAATGGGTGTAAACATTTCAATTTCAAAACCCATCATATAATAAGCTGGACCGGCTGGAAAATCTAAGTTCGGGTAGATGTTTTTTTCTCTTTTCATTGTTTCTTCAAGAGCATTTGAAATATCAAGCCATTTTTCTTGGCCAGTAAATTTTGACATCTTCTGAGTATAGGATTTCATGGTTGGCACTCGCGAATCACCACGTTTATAGACTCTATGCCCAAAACCCATGATTTTTCTCTTATCACTCAAAGCCTTTAGCATCCACTCTTCACCTTTAGATGCTTCGCCAACTTCTTTTAGCATATACATAACTTGCTCATTTGCACCGCCATGAAGAGGTCCTTTTAAAGCTCCGATAGCACCTGTCACAGCACTGTATAAATCAGAAGTCGTAGAAGTAATCACTCTTGCTGTAAATGTCGAGGCATTAAAGCTATGTTCAGCATATAAAATCAAAGACACATCAAAAGCTTTGATAACTTCTTTTGCTGGAACTTCTCCAAAACACATATGAAAAAAGTTTTCAGAAAAGCCCTTACTCGTATCTGGGGGAATGATTTCTTGCTTGTCCTTTAAACGCTTAAATGCTGCAATCGCTGTAGGGATTTGAGCCATTAAAGTAATTGCTTTGTCTAAATTGGCTTCTGCAGAATCATCCCAAATGCGCTCATCCATATTTCCAATAAAACTTGTAACAGTCCTAAGAACATCCATTGGATGAGAATGTGTCGGAATATTTTTAATCACTTCTAGAGTCGCAGGGCTTAGGACTCTTTTAGACTTTTCAACTTCATTAAAAGCTATTAGCTCTTCAGCAGATGGTAATTCACCTTTCCATAAAAGATAGGCAACCTCTTCAAAACTACAATGCTCAGCTAAATCCTGAACAGGATAACCTCTATAAACCAAAGAGTTGATCTCAGGCATAACTTTTGAAATCGTAGTTGTATCAACAAATACTCCGTCTAAACCTTTTCTAATTTCTGGCATCTTTATCTCCTAAATTAAATGACAATTATCTATACCGCAAAACTAAACAGTAAAATTAAATACATCTTGGTCAAATTGATTAAAATCTTCATACTTAATCACTTCATACAAACGTTTTCTAGTTTGCATTTCAGAAAGCAAACTCTCTTGAGTCCCTTCTTCCATAATTGTTTTAAGTCCTTTTTCAACCGCACCCATCGCTAGTCTTAAAGTCGTTACAGGGTAAATAACCATGTTATAACCCAAACTCTCAATTTGCTTTGCAGTTAACAGTTTAGACTTTCCAAACTCTGTCATATTAGCCAAAAGAGGAACTTTGATCTCTTTTCTAAAGGCTTCAAACTCACTTGGATCCCTTAAGGCTTCTGGAAAAATCATATTAGCTCCAGCATCCACATAAGCCTTAGCTCTATCAATGGCCTTATCTAAACCTTCTGAAGCTCTAGCGTCTGTTCTTGCCATGATCATAAAATTTTGATCTTTTTTAGCTTTAGCTGCTGCTTGAATTCTGCGAACCATAACCTGTGATTCAACTATAGTTTTATTATCTAAATGACCACACCTTTTAGGGTTTACTTGATCTTCAAAATGGCAAGCACTTAAACCTAAGTTCTCCATCTCTGCGACTGTTCTAGCTGCACTCATGGGCTCACCAAAACCTGTATCAACATCAATCAAAGATGGTAAGTTTGAATAACGGGTGAGATCATAACCCCTTTTTGAAACTTCACTTAATGTTGTTAAACCGATGTCAGGCAAACCAAGATCAGCCGACAAAATAGCTCCAGAGATATAAATCCCATCAAAGCCAAGCTGCTCAATCAAAAGAGAAACTAAAGGTGAAAAAGATCCAGGAAACTTTAACAATTTTCCCGAATCTAACTTTGCTTTAAAATCTAACCTTTTTTGCTGAGCTGTTTTTGTAACATCTAACATTAAAAGATCCCTCTTGTATCTCTATCCGAATGAGTCAGTTTTATTAAATCAGCTACTGGATTTAAGTGTTTTAAATCTTCAGCGCTTAAAGTCTTAATGTTACGAACCATTTCAAAAAACTTCTCTCTATTAGCATCGCTCACAATACCTTCCGTAATAATCTTAAATTTATTTTCGTAATGTGGCCTTGCAAATGGACGTGCTCCAGCAGGGTGTGCATTCGCTAAAGCCTTTTCTCCAACAATTTTTTCGCCATTCATCATTTCTATTTCAATTCGCGCACCAAAAGCTTTTTTCTTTGGATCTGGATCATGATAACGCTTTGTCCACTCAGCATCTTCTACTGTTGAAATTTTATGCCACAACTTTACTGTTTCAGGCTTATTAGCTCTTTCTTTTGTATAACTATCAACATGGTGCCAACGACCATCTTCTAGAGCCACAGCAAAAATATACATAATACTATGATCTAAAGTTTCTCTACTTGCATTTGGATCCATCTTTTGTGGATCTCCTGCACCTGTTCCAATCACATAATGGGTATGATGACTTGTGTGAATCACAATATTTTTAATTTGAGAGAAATCTTTAATTTGTTTTCTAAGATCAAAGGCTAAATCAATTAAAGCCTGAGACTGATACTCAGCAGAATGCTCTTTTGTATAGGTTTCTAAAATAGCTCTTTTTGACTCGCCTTTAGCAGGAAGAGGAACATGGTATTCTGCTTTTGGGCCATCTAACATATAGGCTACGACACTGTCTTCACCTTCATAAATCGGCGAAGGACTTTGCTCTCCACGCATTGCTCTATCAACGGCTTCAATTGCCAACTTACCTGCATGTCCTGGAGCATAAGCTTTCCAAGATGAGATCTCACCTTTTCTAGACTGACGAGTTGTAAAACACGTATGAACCGCTTGTTGAACAGACTGATAGACAGTCTCTGTTGTTAAACCCAATAACGTCCCTAAACCAGCTGCAACTGAGGGGCCTAAATGTGCAATATGATCGACTTTGTGCTTATGGAGACAGATCGCTTTTACAAGATCAACCTGAATTTCATAACCAACAACTAAAGCCTTAAGTAAGTCCATTCCGTTTTTACCTGTTTGCTGAGCAACAGCTAAAATACCAGGAATGTTATCCCCTGGGTGAGAATAATCAGCTGCTAAAAACGTATCATGCATATCTAATTCACGAACAGCTGCACCGTTGGCCCAAGCTGCCCATTCTGCGCAAACCTTTACATCTTCTGGCATTCCAAACAAAGTCGCTCCGTCTTCACGAGGGTGAGTTAAAGCCTGGGATCTAGCATTAGCAACAGGGCTACGGTTTATGGCGGCTAATGCCACTGAAGCATTGTCTATAATACGATTTCCAAGCATCTCAATTACATCATCATCAAGAGGAGTGGCATCAGTTGCCAGCTCAGCTAATTTCCAGGCTAATTGGTTCTCTCTTGGTAGCTCTTCTTTTGACGGGAAAACTCTTAATGTATGGTTTATCATAACGCTAGGACCTTTATTCTTTAGGGTTAAAATGACTTTATTATTTAGCCACACAATCCTACGACAGCATTATCGGGTCAACGTATATGGGGTCATCTTAAAGGCTTCTTAACAGTGCTCTATAAAGAACGATTTAGAGTGGTAAATAATCTAGGCTTTCCATGTCACCTTGCTCATTACCAAACACCCTCCTACTTCTAGAATGACCCAGTTTTCCTAATGTATTGGCTCCCCAACACTTTACCCCTGCATTTTCATGGACTGTACAGATATGATCATGTCCAGGGTAAGCTTTTATCAACTGCCTAGGACCCAAGTTAATGGATTCTAAATTTGAAATATCACCTTCTCTCTTTCCTATATGTGTCCGGTTTGTACCCTGACCTATTAATCCATTCGGATTGGAACCCCAACATTTTAAAGTATGATCCTCAAGATGAGCACACAGAGTTTTATCGTAGTAGGCAGAAAAGATTCTCTTTACTTTGCTCTTTAAATTTATTGAAGTTAACTGATCCAGAAGTTCCCTATTAATGCCCGTATAGTTATGATCAACCTCTTGCCCTAAAACACCCGTAAAATTATCGCCCCAGCATTTCAAACCTCTCTCTTGAGTGATTCCACAATAAAAACTCCTAAATGCATAGATCTCTACAAATAGCTCTTCTCCTAAAAATGAAGGCTCATTATCAACTCCAAACGATTGAACATCTAAAGCTTTACCTAAAATACCATATCTATTACGACCCCAGCATTGTACTTTTCCACTATCTAATAAAACACAAAAAGAAGCTTCAGATGAAACAAGGTCTTTAGCTGGACCCATAAGGGCAACTTTATTTTGGTAAAAAGATGCCTCCGGATTTATTTCTTCAACTGTTCCTTCTTCGCCTGTTCCTTCTTTGACTATCCGAGTCTGATGTCCCAACAAGTGAAGTCTATTATTTCCCCAACAAGCGACTTCTCCAAGATAAAAAAGAGCACATATTACATTCTGAGTCGTTGTTAGTTTTTTAACTCTTTCATTTTTTGCGGTCTGTTCTGGCAGTGATAAATTTTTATCTTTACTGAAGCTTAGATTTTCAAAAACTGATGCTAGCAGTAGTTTTTTTGTTTTGGTATTTTTATTTACTTTATTTTGATAATTATGACCCCAACATTTTACATTCATCTCTCCAACAATACTGCAATATGCACTGTCAGCTTTATAAAACTTTAAAAACTTCTCCCCTTTAAAATCCAAAATATGAGGCTTTTCAATTGGAACTTCTGAGTTAAACGTCCACTTGTTAAAAGCTTCATTAGAACCCCAGCAATAGAAACGCCCAGATTTTTTTAAAACACAGTAAGTTAATTCTAATGGAGAAAATAAGTCTATTATTGGATCATGAAAAACATTTTTGACTTCGATAGACGTATTTGATTTATACATCTCATTGGAAAGATCAGGGCTAGTCCGAAATTTCCAATAAAGGTCCTTCGATCCCCAACAGTAAACCTCACTCCTTGTATTCAACCTACAAAAACTACTTCCATCAGATACAACAGATACGACATTTTCACCTTCAAAGTGAGAATAAGATGAATCCCCACGATCCTCTGGTAACATAACTACTTTTTCAAACAAAGCTCTAACCTGAAAGTGTGCATTACTTCCCCAACACTTTAAATCTCCATTCTCATATAAAGCACAGGTTGTAGCCTCTGCATACACAAGTTCTTTAATTTCAAGACTATCTTCTTTAATTAAAAAATCTGGCAACTCTTCATTTAGATTTTGCTTAAGACCAATTTTTTTTATCTCACCAGACCATTTAATTTCTAACAGTAATTTTTCTTCATTTTGGTCTATTTGTTTTTGAATATACCCAGATGAATTTAATTGTCCTGTATGAATATCAGAAATAAAATTTGCTTTACGAGTTACTAAAGTTGAAGAATCAAAATTCTTATTTACTTTATTTTTTATGTTGATTTTTATATTATCAATATGAATTTTATATTTATATTTCAATTCATTAAAGTACATTTCTGGGTTCGCAATAAATACAACTCTAGTCGCAACATCATATTCATATTCAAGAGATAAACACAGTTTTTCATCTTTTTTGAAACCAAAAGCATCACAAATTGAGAAGTAACCTACATCAACTAAAGAGCTTAATGGTACTTTTTGATCAAAAACATATTGCTTTTTAATAACGTCATCTGAAGATATTTTCTCAGCATAGGTCTGCGAAGTAAATTGACTCAAAAAAAAACAGACAACAATTGAATGCCAAATTATTTTTATCATTTTCCATCCTTAGAAAAAAACTGAATTTAATTTTTAGAAAATTCTTCTAAATCAGAACTTCACAACTTTTTGGTTTATATCGCCAAAGATGTTTTCACCTTTTTCGTTGTTCATCCAAATTTTAACTCTGTCTCCAACTTTCATGAAAGGAGTTTTAAATTCACCAAAGTTAATTTTTTCAAGCATACGCTTTTCTGCTAAACAACTACTACCCATGCTTGAATCTTCGTTTGAAACAGTACCGCTGCCTATAATGGTTCCTGCAGCTAATTTTCTCGTTTTAGCAGCATGAGCAATCAATTCTCCAAAATGAAAATGCATCTCTTTTGCATTTGCCTTCCCAAAAAACTCACCATTGTACTCAACATGAAGGGGTAATTGAAAACGGCCCTCTTTAAAGTTTTGACCTAATTCATCAAGAGTGACAGCAAAAGGAGCAAATGCAGAAGACGGCTTTCCTTGGAAGAAGCCAAAACCTGCTTTAAGCTCATCTGGAATAAGACCACGCAAAGACACGTCATTGATAATTACAAAAAGTGCAATGTGATTTAAAGCTTTCTCGGGCGAAACACCCATTGGAACATCAGTTAAGATCACTCCAACCTCACCCTCCATATCCGTACCATGAGCAAAATCAATTTGTGGTATGTCCTCTGTAGGAGCTAAAAAAGTATCGCTGCCTCCTTGATACATAAGAGGAACTGTCTCTAACTTTTCAGGCATTGGTGCATTTCTAGCCATTCTCACAAGTTTAATATGGTGAATAAAAGCAGACCCATCTGCCCATTGGTAAGTCCTTGGTAATGGTGAATGAAAATCATCGGGCTTTATATCAATGGCACCCATATCGAGTTCACCAGAGTTTAACTCTTCATAAACTTGCTTTAATTTGATCTCATTTACTTTCCAATTTTCTAAAGCCGTCATTAGGTTGGGAGCTATTTCGGGCACTTCAATAGCTTTTGTTAACGACTTATTTGCAACAACAAGAATCCCATCTCTAGATCCTGATTTTAAAGTACATAATTTCATTCTATATCTCCAATAAACAGTCTATGAG
>CALGNA010000013.1 GCA_937958795.1 uncultured Bdellovibrionales bacterium
GGCGGGATTATACACTATAACAAATTAGTCACAGGAATAGCGACTAACAAGAGAAGCCAAGTTACTGGTGTCGAATGCAAAGATGGGAGCTTTTATGATGCCAGCTCTGTCGTTTGTAATTCCGACCCAACAAAAGTCTACTCTGAAATGATCAACCCCAAACAACTTAAAAGATTCACTCCAAAAAAAGTTTTAAAAAAAACACAGTCCATGAGTTTATTTGTGACATACTTTGGAACAAAGAAAACCTACCCGAACATTAAACATCACACGATTTTGCTCGGACCAAGATATAAAGAACTGCTAAAAGAAATCTTTGACAAAAAAACACTAGCTGAAGATTTTTCTTTATACCTACACGCGCCTACACGCACGGACTCTACAATGGCACCTGAAGGTTCTGAGTGTTTTTATGTCCTATCACCTGTACCTAACAACCTAAGTTCAATTGATTGGGCATCAAGAAAAATGGCTTACGAGTCAGCAATCTTAGATTCATTAGAAGAGAGACTTCTTCCTGGCTTAAAAGAAAACCTTGAGGTCTGCTTTTCCATAACCCCAGATTATTTTGAAAAGGAGCTTCATAGTCACAACGGCGCAGCTTTTGGCATAGCTCCCACACTTAGGCAGTCGGCTTACTTCAGGTACCACAATAGATGCCCTGATATTAAAGGGCTTTACTTTGTAGGCGCAAATACACACCCGGGTGCTGGCGTTCCAGGAGTTCTTAATACCTCAAAGGCAGTGGATCATCTGGTCCCTGAATCTAAATTTCCGTTTGAATTTATACAACCTAACTTAAGTGCAAAGAAACAAACCACAAAGTCTAGTGATTCAAAACTACAAAACTCAGCAGACAATCTTCCAGATTTAAGCTTATGAATTTAACGACACCATACAGTGATACTACTGAGAACCAAAGCTCAATTAAAAAACATGCCAAGAGCTTTTTCCTAGCATCTTTATTTCTTCCTAAAAAAAGCCTAAAACAAGCTCATATCACCTATGGTGTTTGCCGTCTCATTGATGATATTGCTGATTCAGAAACTTTTGACCAAACAATGTCACTTTCTCTTCTAAAGAGTGTAGATTCATACTTTAGAGACACTGAAGCTAAACTACCGCAATTGATAGAAAAAAAGCTTACACCCCAAGAAAACACCTATCTTCTGAAGTACAAGAACTTAGAGCTTTCAAACCCAGCTCTTTTTGACTTACTAGAAGGAGCAATATCTGACTTAACTTTTGAGCAGCCACAAACAACCGATGAACTCATACAATACTGCTATAAAGTTGCAGGCTCAGTTGGAATAATGATGCTTAAAGTTTTAAATGTTTCAGACTTTAAAACAGCATATCCTTTTGCTGTTGACCTTGGGATTGCCATGCAGCTCACTAATATCTTAAGAGACATTGAAGAAGACCTAACTCTAGGCCGCTCGTATATACCAAAAACAATGCCTGATGCTTCAAGAGAAGAAAACCTTCCTCTCATTAGAAAAGATATTTTTAAAATTTCGGAGACCTATTATAAATCGGCCAGAATTGGCTATCGTTTTATTCCTGCAAAACAGCGACTTGCAATTTGCATAGCTGAGTCCTTATATCGAGGCATCGGACGCAAAATAAAAAAACAGGATTATATAACAGTGAACAAAAGAATTTACCTCAATTCAGTTGAGAAATCTATAGCAAGCCTTATGGGTTTTGCTGTTTTCTGTAAGTTCTTATTACCCTTTAATGCCAATCATCCTCACAAACAATCTTTACATAAAAGCCTAGAACCTTGGCTTTTCAAGTTTAAGACTCCAGATCTTAAAATATAAAAAGGACCATGACTGCTTGTGACTTACTTAGATTTTCATCTTATATTTAATATCCCTATCCTACTCATACTTATCAGATACCACCTCGTTAAAAAAACATTCTCGACATCTAAATTAGGTTTATTTGGAATATTTATACTGAGTATCGTAGCCTTTATATATACAACACCATGGGACAATTACCTTGTTGCATCAGGTGCTTGGTTTTACCCCGAAGACAGAGTCTTGGGCAAAATAGGTTACGTGCCCATTGAGGAGTATGCATTTTTTATTCTCCAAACATGGATTGCTGGTCTTTCTTTTTTTGTATTTTTTCCAGAAACCAAATGGCCGACTCAAAAACTACACTTAGGAAAGCTTGTAGATCTAAAAAGAGGAAAATCACGCTGGGGTTTACTCTTTCTACTATTCGTCTGCATTTTATCTATTAAGTCTTTCACCCAGGGACACTTTCCTTATCTCAACCTGATTCTCATGTGGGCCATTCCTGTTTATATGATTCAAATCTTTTTTGGATGGAGAGCATTTAACACTCTCTTAGGTAAAATTTGGCCACTCTGGGTTGGACTGACATGCTATTATTCTATTGCTGACTCTTTTGCGATTAAAAACCAAATCTGGGGCTTCCCAAAAGAACAGCTGACACAGCTCTTTATCCACAATGTCCCCATAGAGGAAATTCTTTTTTTCTTTGTAACCAATGGAATGGTTCTACTGGGCTTAGGTCTTTTT
>CALGNA010000014.1 GCA_937958795.1 uncultured Bdellovibrionales bacterium
GAATTAGTTGAAGATGTTGATTTCTCTACATTAACTGACGGTTTAAGAATAAAGAGAGCATCAAATACAACAGGAACAATCTATCAAGAAGTGAGATGGAAGTTTGCTGCATCTGAGCCAGTTTTTAGTTGGACTTTTGATAGTACATTACAATTGAGTGATCACATTGTAGATGGAGCTAGTTTTGGTGCAAGACATACAAGAGATGCCATCCCTTCAAATAACCACACTAGAATATTCACGTGGGCATGGACAGGTAAGGGTAGTATAAGAGGTTTTTGTTATGGAAATTCGGTAGAGGGTATTAATAATAATGATCCAAATACATTTATGTGGGAGAGAACTTCTGAGCGGCATGCAACTCCTTACACTGAAGTTTACGTAAGAGAATAAAAAATGAGATGGGTTAAAACTTAAAGTAAGTTGCTGTTGTTGTTGGCTTTAAGTTTTAGGTTTTTCTGTGGGTTCCTAAAGGCCGTCTAGTCATGTAGAGTTTAGAGATGAAAGCAGTTTATCGAAAAAATTATGGTCCAATTGAATCCATAAAAATTGGCGAATTTGAAGAACCAGAACTGAGTGACAACTCCGTTTTAGTAAAAGTTAAATATACGACGGTGAACCGGACAGACTGTGGTGTTTTAACAGGAAAGCCCTTTGTATTCAGGTTTTTTGTGGGTTTTCCAAAACCTAAGTATTCAGTGCTTGGGACAGACTTTAGTGGAACAGTAGAAAAAGTAGGTAAAAAAGTTGAGGGCTTTAAGGTAGGTGACTCTGTCTTTGGTTTTCATGATGAGGGATTGCCCTCTCAAGCTGAGTATATTTCTATAAAAGACACGGGATGTATTGAAAATTTACCACCTGAGATTGATTTAATAAAGGCAGCTGCAAGTTTAGAGGGTGCTCATTACGCTCTTAATGGTATAAAGAATATTAAAATTACAAAAGATGATCCAGTTCTTGTAAATGGCGCAACAGGTGCAATTGGCTCTGCCGTTATACAGTTTTTAAAAAACAAAGGTGCTCATGTTACTGCTGTTTGTGGAGGCGAGTACTTTGACAGGATAAAAGAACTAGGGGCTGATGAGCTTATTGATTATAAGAAAGTTGATTTTACAAGTGTGGAAGGTTCTTACAGGTACATTATTGATGCTGTAGGAAAAAGTCGGTTTAAGAAATGTAAACATTTACTAAGAGAAGGTGGAGTCTACACTTCTTCTGAGTTAGGAAAAGCAGGAGAGAATCTGTATTTGCCATTACTAACGATGTTTCGTTCTAAAAAAGTTATTTTCCCTATTCCCTCCAATGTAAAGAAGTCTCTTAAGTTAATGAAAGAGCTTTTAATTAATGATCAGTATAGCCCCTTAATTGATGATAGGCAGTTTTCTATTGATGAAGTTCAAAGCGCTTATGAATATGTAAGCTCTGGTGAGAAAATTGGAAATGTGATTCTGTCCATATCTTGAAGATAAAGATACTTTTTTAGGAATCAAAAATTAAATTAAAACGAGCGGTCTAAGCTATAAACTAAGTCCATCTATTAAGCCAAATATCACTTTATTAGGTCTTAAGTTTAATGAAAATACATTGCTTTTGTTGATTTCATTGTCCTCTAAAAGCAGCATGTTTATGATATCTAAATTTTCCTCATTATTAGAATTATTTTGCATACTCTTTAAAGTTCTCATAGCAAATTGACCACCAAAATAAAAAGCTGCAATTATACTTGCAGGAATTAAAAGAGGAGTTAATGCTGCTAAGATTGAAGTGAACATAGTGCTAAAAACAAATGTTGCAAATGCACTTCCTGGAGCTACTGAAACCAAACTAACGGCTCCATACAATATTCCAACTGATCCTAATGTTAATGCTAAAGAGGGTAATAGTTGTTGGAATTTATTTTCAGAAATACTGTTGATATGAGTAATGTTCATGTTTTGTAACTCCGTATAGAGCTCATCAATTGTTTTTTCTTCAATCTCAATAGTTCCAAGTAAGCCAATTTTAAATCTAGATTGAGGAAGAAGAAATCCGCCGCTGCCTTCTAGGGGTCTTAGGCCTTCTGCCGCCTCGCAGTCGGGGTTTCTAACTGTTATATTGTCTTCAGATTGAGAGCTTTGAGCACGAGTTACATTAGCAAAACAGGACTCATAAGTGATAGATCCGCTTGTTATTTTGCCATCTTCATTTTTTATAAAATTCCCAGAAACTTTAATAACCGGCTGTAGGTATTGGTCGTAAAATTGATCAAAGAGTAAGTAGTGAGGCTTTGAACTTCCTGCAGTCTCAAGAGTCCCTTGGGCGTAAGTATTAAGGCTTGTTGCTCCAAGTAAAATTGTGATCAGAATAGAGACAAGTTTCATTGTATTCCTCCTTTGTATAAAGTGAGCAGCTATAAATAACTTCTAAACAATAATCTTATTGATGCAGATCTTAGTTTTTTTGATTAAGGCGCATTCAGAAGCTGGCAATCAAAGGTGCTATGTCTTAAGGTGTTGAATGGATACGTTATGAGTTGGATTAAGTGTTCAATCAAGTTTAGATTGTGTTAAGCTTAAAATAAGCCTTTCAGCTTACTTGAGGGCTTATCTTTAGTGTATTGAAAAATTTTAAATGGATGGGGTAGCAGGACTCGAACCTGCGAATGTTGGAATCAAAATCCAATGCCTTACCAACTTGGCTATACCCCAATCTCGTGAGTCACTTTGGTAATTGAGTTTAGCTAAAGTATCAAGCTTTTTCTAGTGTTTTTAATATCAGATCCTAGAACACTGCAGTGTGTCTGTTCTGAAATGTCACTAGTTTTACTGGAGAGGGCAGTCTCTAAGAGCCTTCTTCCATTTGTTTGTTGTAAGCATCAAAAATAGCTTGTTCAATGCGTTCTCGAGTCTGTTGGTCCAACGGATGAGCAATATCTACATAGGAGCCATCTTTTTTTCTTTTTGCTGGCATTGCAACAAAAAGCCTACCATTGCCTTTGATAATTTTTATGTCCCTGACAACAAAGCAATTTTCAAATGTTAGAGATACATAGGCTTTCAGTCTTTCTTCTTGGACGGCCATAATTTTAATAGCAGTAATTTCCATATTTTTTGGCCCCTCTTGGGTGTCTATCTGGTTGCGGACAACGTGCTGATAAACATTATATCGGAGGAACTAGCTCTCAGTTTCAATAGAGCCTTAAAATGAGACTCGCCTTGGGTGGACACCCAGGGCGAGAATGAGGTCAAAATTTAAATATAGTAGCTTTTATTTGGACTTTAAGACTTTGAAAAACCAGGTATCTCCTCGCCTTATTCTAAGGAGGTGCTTATTGGTTTTGGCTTTCATGGCTGTATTGAAGTGAGAAATATTTTTGATAGTTTTATAATCAATTTGATAGATAATATCCCCAGCCATAAGTCCAGAGCTTGATGCAGGACTTCCTGGTGAGACAGAAGTAATAACGACCTCATATCCATCTGAATTTCTTTTTTTATAACGTGTTTGGTTAATGTTAGAAACTTTGAAGCCGAAGTTGTGAGGGGCTTTGATCCCAGACTGGTCTTGTTTATGTTTAGGGGTTTTCGAAGACTTGGTTGCAATATTCAGTTTTGCATCTTCAGGATGCTGGCCTACTGTCATTTTGAGGGTTTTCTTTTTGCCATTTCTCCAAATCTCAAGTGGTATTGATTTTCCTACAGGAGTGTCCGCAATGGCATAGCTCACTTCACGAGTTGATTTAACCTTTTTATTATTAACTTTCAAAATAACGTCAGTTTCTTGGATATTGGCTTTTCTAGCAGGCGAGTTATCTTCAACATGTGCAACCAGTGCGCCTTCGGCTTTTTCTAAGCCTATAGTATGGGCTATTTCCATGGTCACAGGTTGTAGAGCAACTCCCATATAGCCTCGAGAGACTCTACCGTTGGATTTAAGTTGGTTGAGAATGGATTTAACGTCATTAATAGGGATTGCAAAACCAATATTTTGAGCCCTAGCATCGATAGCAGTATTAATCCCAATGACCTCTCCTTTAGCATTTAAAAGTGGGCCACCGGAATTACCTTGATTTATACTGGCATCTGTCTGGATAAATGGGAATTTATTAAGTTCTGGTATATCTCTTCCTAGAGCTGAAATAATTCCTTTTGTAACCGTTCCTCCATAACCAAATGGATTACCAATGGCAGCTACCCATTCTCCTACCTGAGCCATATCGCTATCACCAAGAGGCAAAATTGGAAGCTTTTTCTTTGTTTTAATTTTTATGAGGCCGACGTCTGTTCTTTGATCCTTGCCTAAAACAACAGCTTCAAAAATTTCATCTTTGTTGCTTCCAATTTGAACTTTAATAACATCTGCTTTTTCAATAACATGATTGTTAGTTAAGATAATTCCATCTTCACTAATAATAAAACCAGTCCCTAAAGACTTCAAAGGTCTTTGAGGAAGGTTTTTAAATCCTTGACCCATAAATTGTTCAAGGAACATTTGAAGAGGGTCTGCAAATTGAGGATTCATTTGTTTTGGTAAAGTCTCAGTAGAAATATTAACAACAGCAGGGCTGGCCTTTTTAGCGAGTTCAACAAAAAGATTTGCTGGCAAGTTCTGTCCAAATGCTGAAAAAGTAAAACTCATAGAGGCTAGAGTTAAAATAAATAGTTTAGGTAAGAGTTTTGCTGAAAATTTTTGCATAGTCACGCTCCTTATTAATAGTTAGGATAAAGATTTATTTATTATTGTTTAGAAGATTTTTTTAACATTTATTTTTAGCCTTTCTTTTTGGCTTGGACAAACTTCATTTGTAAATCTGTTATGATGTGTTTTAAAAAATGAGACTCTTCTTCTGACAAATTTCCTTTTGTTTTATTTTCTAGCAGACTGAGAAAATCAATATTAAGTTGTGCCATATTTAGATCAATTCGAGTTTCTTCAGTTTGCGGGTCAGGAGCTAAACCTAGTGCCATGGCTGCAGATGAAGCCATGGATAAGATTAGAGTTGAGAAACTGGCTTGAAGTTCTGTTTGGTTTTCCATTTTATATTCTCCGACGTAGTACCTGTTAAAGTATGAAATTTTTTGGGGGGCACTAGTTTATATAAATATGGATAAGAGTTTTTAGGTGTCAAGGGAGTAAACAAGAGTTGTGGTCCCCAATGTGGGGGAAGCATGGAGAAAACACTTGGGCTGAAATACTTATGAGTTAATTCCCAGGAAGACGAATTCTCTAAAGGTTCCAAGTTGGTACTTTTTTTAGAAGGTCTAAAAAAATGTATAAAGCCAGATGTAAAGTTGATAATATTATAGGACCAATGTGGTTCTCGTAGTTTTTTGCCAATGAGCCAGTAAAGAATTCTTTGAGCTGTGTATAGGACTTTATGAAGCATAAAGATATGAAAACTAAGAGACCACCTAAACATAAAGAGCTTGTTTAGTATTTGGATCGATTTGTAAATATCTTGTCTTTGTTCGTATGTAAAAGTTGTAAAAAAACTATCTGACGCAAGAAAATGAGGAGCATTTCTTTTAGTAGTAACGTTGCAAATAAAAGGAATGGGGTGCAAGATTTCTTGAAATTTTAGAGAGGACTCAGGGGCAATACCCTGAATACTAAGGGCGTTTTGAAGTTCTGAGACTGCTCTATCTGTAGGCAGATTTATAGCCTTGTTTTTAGACCACCACCAGGATTTTCTTTCTAGGATAAAAAATAAAAAAAGGAAAATAGTAAAGCTAAGTACCAAGCTGAAGCTGAGGGGACCCAAAATGAGACTAAAGACGAAAGACCAAATTAAATAAAAAATACAAAATGGAATAAGACATAAAAAAAAATCAATGGCTGGTTTTGTCATAGGTTTTTATTTTGCATAAAATAATTAGAAATGCATTAAAAATTAGCAACAAATTGCTTCAGACTTTACTTCAGTCTCATCTTCGTCATTTTTTCATAAATTCAAAATTGAGTTTTAAGACTTTTTTATTTAAAGTAGTCAGGGTAGGTTTATATTGAGTGCCAGTTGTGTATTCAAAGGTTAAGTCAAAGTCTAAGGTGGTGTTATGGATCTTCAGCAATTAGAACAGTCTATTGATATTGAGAAAGCCAAGATTATGAGGCTAAAAGAAGAGTTATCTCGAGTGATTATAGGCCAACAGAGCATGATTGAAGGGCTGTTAATTGGGCTCTTAACGGGTGGTCATGTCTTGCTGGAGGGTTTACCTGGTTTGGCCAAAAGTCTAACAGTATCAACTTTAGCAAAAGCTCTTTCTTTGGACTTTCAAAGAATACAATTTACTCCTGATCTGCTTCCATCAGACTTAATAGGAACCATGATTTTTAACCCTCAAACCGCTGAGTTTTCCCCTAAAAAAGGGCCTATTTTTTCAAATCTAGTTTTGGCAGATGAAATTAATAGAGCTCCAGCAAAGGTTCAAAGTGCTTTGCTGGAGTGCATGGCTGAGAAGCAAGTTACAATTGGCCAAATAACATACAAGTTAGAGTCACCATTTTTAGTCTTAGCGACACAAAACCCAATCGAGCAGGAGGGAACATTTCCTTTGCCAGAGGCTCAGATGGATCGGTTTTTATTTAAGATTACAGTTCCATATCCAAGTTTTGATGATGAGTTAGAAATACTATCAAGAATGTCTAAATCATCAATACCTC
The DNA here is from genome assembly GCA_937958795.1 of uncultured Bdellovibrionales bacterium. Classification (GTDB taxonomy): domain Bacteria; phylum Bdellovibrionota; class Bdellovibrionia; order Bdellovibrionales; family UBA1609; genus CALGNA01. The sequence goes on from CALGNA010000014.1 coordinate 6,640, forward strand.
AAGTTCAGTCTGTGCTGACAAAAGAAGAGTTATTAACTTTAAAAAAGACAGTTGAGAGTATCTATATAGATGATAAAATGAGTCAGTATATTGTTCAAATAGTTCAGGCTTCTAGGAAGCCAAGTGAATATGGAGCAAGTCATTTAGAGCATTTAATAGCTGTCGGAGCTTCACCACGAGCTACATTAGGTTTGGCAGCAGCTAGTAGAGCCCAGGCTTTTATCAAAGGAAGAAGTTTTGTTTCTCCTGAGGATATTAAAAGAGTTGCTTATCCAATCTTGAGGCATCGTCTGATTTTAAGTTACGAAGCTCAGGCAGAAGAAATGACTGCTGATAATGTTATAAAGGAACTTTTGGATAGTATTGAGGTCGCGTGAGCTTTTTACCTGAAGAGTACAGAAAAAAAATAGCTCGTATCGAGTGGGCAACTAAGAAAATGGCATCTGAGCTGATGAGTGGCGCTTACAAGTCTGCTTTTAGAGGATCAGGGATGTCTTTTTCTGACTTCAGAGAGTATGTGCCAGGAGATGATGTAAGGTCTATATCATGGTCTTTGTATGCTAAGACGCAGTCTCCATTTATAAAAACCTACGATGAAGAAAGAGAGTTGTCAGTTTATGCGTTGGTAGATACGAGCGAATCCTTAAAACTTGGATTTGGAGCTTATAGTAAAATAGAAGTTGCTATGTATCTTATGAGCTTTATTGGTTTTGTTGCTAATAAAAACCAGGATCATTTTGGCTTGGGTCTTTGGTCTTCTTCACTAGAGTTTTTTTCACCAGCTAAAAAAGGTGATAAATATGTTCGATCTCTTTTGAAAAAAGTTATCGAGCACGAGTTTCAAGGGAGATCGACTGAGTTTAAAAATATTTTATTAGATGTAAGGCGATCGATTCCCAAGAAGAGTATTTTATTTTTCATATCTGATTTTCAGTGTGAAATCCCTTTAAAAGACCTGAGGTTGTTAAATCAAAAACACAATATTGTAGCGGTAGCAGTTGATGATATTTTTGAGAAGAACCTTAAGCCATATGGTCGTATACAAGTTTTTGATCCTGAGACACAGTCAAAGATTTTTATAAACAGCTCATCCAAAAAACAGAGAGATGTATGGGAGAAGAATCATTCTGATTTTAGGGTAAAAAGAAAAGAGAGTTTTAAAAAAGCCGGTGTCTCATTTATTGAGCTAACAACTGAAGATGATTTTTTAGATCAATTTATTAGGTTTTTAAATAAGAAAGGTACAGTTTGATGAATGAAGCTTTGCCTGTTTGGAAATGCACAGAAACAGTTCCTCTTGAAAAGGTCTACGTTGGAGACGTTAGGAGCTTTGAGTGTAGTGGTGAAAGTATTGGTTATGCTGATAAAGATTATGAGCTTAATATTGATTTAGAGAATGAGTACCAGGTTAAGCTTTTAGAGGTTGTAGATTGGCAGCCTGAGTCGGTTCAAATTAAAATTACACATTATCAGGCTGGTTCTTATGAGGTTCCATGGTTTGAAGTCGTTGGCCGATCTGAATCAAATGAGACACATGGTTTTAGAGTAGAGGCTGCATCTTATAAAGTTGAATCTGTTTTAGCTGGTCAACAGAAGCCAGAGGTGAAGCAGCCTAATGGGCCTTTTATGGTAAAGCAATTTCCTTATGAATGGTCAGTGTTGGGTGTGCTTCTTCTTTTTCTGTTGTTTTTTGGATTTAGAAAATTATGGATTCAAGTTAAATTATCAAAATCAAAGATGGCATTTCAAAAAAAAGGGCAACAGCTATCTCAGACTAATTTAGCTTTTCACAGTAGTGGGCAAAGTCTTAAGCCTTACCCTCTTTATTGTAAATCGTGGAGGTTTTTAAAAAATGAGTTTGAAGCCAATGAAATTAGTGCCAGTAAGGCTCTGACGGAACTTAACATTTTGGGTCAACAGTATTTTGAAAGTGAAATGGGCTTGATGTTTGAGGGTTGGAAGCCAGGATTTATATTAAAAGAAGCTAAAAAAAGTAAATCTTCTTTTGTTCAAAAAAGCTTAAAAGAGTTTTTGAAAAGCCAAAAAACCTTAGTAGACATAGAGAAAAACATTGCCGATTATAGTTTTTATGATGTTCAACAGTTGTTTAGAGACTCATTTGATTTGATTCAAAAGACTCATAAAGGAGTTTCAACGTGAGTTTCTTTGGTTATGAGTGGGCGAATCCTTTAGCGTTTATATTGATTTTTCTCCTGCCCATTTTTTTGATTTTACAAAAAATGTTTTTTTCTTCACGTGGCTTGTCACTTTCTTTGTATACACAGAACACAGAAAAGAAAAAAACTTCCTTATTTGAAGTCCTTTTAAAGAGCCTTTATATTTTATCATGGTCTTTGATTTGTTTATCTTTTGCTCGTCCGCAAACTGTACAAGACAAAAACACTGAGGTGACAAAGGGAATAGATATTCTCTTTGTATTAGATATTTCTGAAAGTATGTTGATAGAAGATATGATTCCAGAGAATCGATTAGAGGCATCAAAGAAAACGATTCAAGAATTTATTTTATCTAGGAAAAACGATAGAATGGGATTGGTAGTTTTTTCTGGAGAATCTTATACGAGGATGCCTCTGACCTTAGACAAAGATATGTTACTAGGGTCATTAGAGGAAGTATCTACAACACGAAAAATTAAAATGGGAACAGCCATTGGTGTTGCTTTAGCAAATGGGGTTGGGAGACTTAAGAATTCTGATGCAAAAACACGAGTTATGGTATTTTTAACAGATGGTGAAAATAACAGCGGAAGTATTGACCCTTTAACGGCGCTTAAACTTGCAGTTAAAGAACAAGTAAAAGTGTACACAATCGGAATGGGAAAGGATGGGCAGGCTCAGCTTCCCTATTATATTAGCTCACTAACAGGTAAAAAGATTAAAAAGTACAGACCTATGCATAGTAAAGTAAATGAGAAGTTACTGAAGCAAATGGCAGATGAAACAGGAGGGCTCTTTTATCGCGTAAAAGAGACTGTAGCTTTGGATAAGGTTTTTAAAGAAATAGATCGATTAGAAAAGACTAAAATTGAAACTTTTAATTGGGTAGATGTTCAGGAAAAATATAAGAGGTTTTTAATACCAGGTCTTATCTTTTTATTTATAGGCTTAATGATCCAAAGTATTTGGGGATTGAGGGTTTTAGGATGAAATTTTTCTTTCATGATGGAAGCTCTATTTATTGGCTTATTATTTCAGTTTTCGTATTTAGTTTTTTTACGATGCGACATTATTTAGTCAAAAAAAGAATAAAAAAAGATTTAGGTTCAACTCACTTTTTTTATAAAAACAGATTACGAAGAGTATTTGGTTTAAATGATCTTTTTTTATTAATAGCATTAGGTTGCTTTTCAGTGGCTTTGCTGAACCCTATCTGGGGTAAGCAAACGAAGAAAGTGAACAGTCAGGGTATTCAACTCGTTATCTTATTTGATGTCTCCAGGTCTATGTGGGCTGATGATATTAAGCCCAGTCGATTGTTTGTTGCTAAAAAAGAGACTTTGAAGTTGCTTCAACAACTTAAGGGAAACCAAGTTGGATTAGTTGCCTTTGCGGGTGGGGCTGCTCCATTAGCCCCTATGACTCAAGATATTGGGGCACTTTCAACTTTTGTTGATTCTTTATCGACTCATACTATTAGTATGCAAGGGACCAATTTTACGGATGCTTTTACAGCAGCAAAAGAAATTTTTGAAAAGAGTAAGTTAGATTTGCCGCCTGGACAAAAAATGACCCGAGCCGTTGTCGTTATATCTGATGGAGAGTTCCATGATGAAGCGGCCTTAGATAAGGCAGAGGGCTTTATTAAAGAAATGGGAATACGTGTTTTTAGTGTTGGTGTCGGGACAGCAGAAGGGTCTCAGCTGCCAGTAAAAAATGCATCTGGTCAATTGATGGGGTATTTAAGGGATAATGACCGAAATATAGTTGTCTCAAAGGTTAATTTAGAATTTTTAAAATCTTTGTCAGAAAGAGGAAAGGGTTCTTTTTTTCAGTTACAATACGGTAGCTCTTTTGCTGAAAAACTAAGAGGTGACTTAGATAAGTTAGAGCAAATCCAATTTAAAGAAGAAAAACAAGGTGTAGAAGGAAAAAGGTTCTTTGTTTACTTTATTTTTACAGGTCTCTTGTTTCTTTTGTTGTGGTTTTCTGAGAAATTTTTATGGACAGCTTTAAATTTGAAAAAAGAAAAAAAAGTTTCTGATTGGATTAGATCATGAGAGTTTTAATGGTCCTATTGCCCCTTGTTTTTATGAATCTAGTTGCTTGCAAATCTTATGAATCAGATAGGTTAAATAATAAATCGGCAAAAAAACTAGTAAAGAAAAAAAACTTTGAAGCGTATGAGGGTTTCTTAGCAGCACTCTCTCATGCCCCATACAATCCTTTGTATCGTTTGAACTTATCTTTGTCTCAAGCGGCTAGAGAAGATTTAGATAAATCAATTCAAGAGTTGAGGCTTATGGAGAGGTGGTTAGAGAAAAACCCTTCTCACTATCCCCCAGAAGTACAATTTGAAATCTTTTATAATCTTGGAACCTTATTGGGTTTAAACCAACAGGTAGAACCTGCTTTAGATATCTACCAAAGAGCTTTAAAGTTACGTCCTGGCGATGCTAAGATACGAAATAATATTGAGGTCTTTTTAACTCAGCAATCGCAAAGTGGTAAAAGTGATAAGTCAGGGGAAGGTAAAGAAGGTGAGAAAGGCTCTGAATCCGAAAACCAACAAGGTAAAGGTGATGAAGATAAAGAGCAAGATGGTGAAGTGCCTGAAGGAGCTCCTGAAAAAGGCGAAACAACCAATGGTAAACCTCAGGACCTAACGGAAGAAGAAATGGAGCAGATTATTGAAGAGATCGAAAACCAAGAGCAAAAAGTAAGAGGCAAAATAGATCGTCAAAGTCCCAAGGAGGCCCCTAATGGAAAAGCTTGGTAAAGCAAAATGGCCTCAGTCTTGGAGTTTGAAGGACCTATTTTTTGGTTTGATTTTTGTCTTTGGAGCCTATTTCAGTCAACAGGTGATAGCCGCAGAGGTTTCCTTTGAAGCTTCTCTTATGGGTGCAGATTCAAGTCAAATTACTTGGGTAGAAGAGGGAGAGGTCTTTCTTTATGTTATGACCTTAAAAGTTGAAGAAAAAAAGAGTGGTTTAAGGGGGGCTTTATCTGGGAGTTCCCTTGAATCCTATGACTATGTATTGCCAAATTTTGTAAACTTTGATGTTTTAAGCGAAACCCCTTTAAGCTCTTCACAGACATCTATAGCGAATGGAGAAATGACGAGTACTTCTATTAAAGGCCTTAGAGTAGCTTTGAGGCCCAAAAAAGTAGGAGTTTATACGCTAGGAGCAGCGACTCTTGAATATAAATTAAAAAACCAGGCTTCGAAGTTTAAAAAGTCCAATACTCTAAGGGTTGAGGTTAAAAAGAAAGGTTTAGCACCAAAAAGGCCAGCTCCTCAGCAAAGAAAAAGACCAAAGAGTTTATTTGATTCATTTTTTGATGATGACATAGGGAGTGGTTTTGGAAGTTTGGTAGATAAATTTTTTGATAGAGGTCGATCGGCACCAAGAATTGATGAGCGTAATTGGGCGAAAATGCCTGAAGGGCAAAACTTTTTTATAGATGTAGAGGTGAGTGAAAAAGATAAGCTATATGTTGGGCAACAGGTAACGGTTGCGTGGTATCTTTATACACTTGGATCTGTAACAGCGATCGATACTTTAAAATACCCTTCGTTAAATGGTTTTTGGAAAGAAGATATTGAAATGGCTACTCGTCTTAATTTTAAAGAAGTTGAGAGAGATGGGTTATGGTACAGAAGGGCTCGTTTAGCTTCTTTTTCACTTTACCCTCTTAGTGCAGGTGAGGTTGAGTTAGATCCCTATATTGCAAAAGTTGATTTTTTGAAAAGATCAAGATCGGGTTATTCTGAAACTTTTAGGGAAACTCAACAAAGTGATACTATAGTTCTTCCTGTCTTGAATCCTCCAGAAGATTTTAAGAACTCAAATTCCACTGGTATTACAGGTATTTTTACTCTTTCAATGGATAATAAGCCTTCACAAGCTAATCAGTTTGAACCCATAAGTTTGAAGCTTTTAATAGAGGGGCAAGGCAACTTAAGGTTGTTAAAAGCGCCTAAGCTGCCTTTAGATGAGAAAGACTTTGAGCTCTATGCTGTAAATGAAGAAACAAGATTTTCTCCTCCAAATAAAATGCAAAAAGTTTTTGAGTACATTGTTGTGCCTAAAGTCAGTGGATCTTTTGATATTGAAGATTGGTTTATTGGTTTTTTTGATCCACACGAAGCAAGTCCTTACGAGCTTAAGATTGATGGGTGGAACCTTGAGGTTACAAAAAAAGATAAGAGTTTAGTAAAAAGTGAGAGTTTTTTAGATGGTTCGCCCGATATATTACCAGCCATTAGCTATTTAAGCATAAATAGTAAGAGCTTAAAGAAAAATGACTTAAAAAAGTATTTTGTGATGTTCGGATTTTGGTTTATTGGATTTTTGGTATTTTTATTTATTTTAGTTAAAAACTTTTTTTATGCGCAACCTATTAAAGAAAAATCCCTTAAAGAAAGGCTTCAGCCCCATATAGATGAATTAGAAGGTTTTTTAGAGAAGAATGAGAATAGAAAATCGAGTCAAAAAATTATTCAAGTTCTCTCTATCTTTGTTGGTAATGAAACGGGTCAAAAACAAACAACAAGGCCTTTAGAGGAAATTTTAGAGAAATCTCACCCCAGTTTTAGAAAAAAATATGGAGAAGAGCTTTTGAAAATTAATCAGGCTTGCTTAACGTCTGGTTATGCTAAAGAAGCAGGCAAGAAAAGCCAAGTTAAATTTGATGAAGAGGCTAAAGCACTAAAAGAAAATTGGAAAAAGCTTTTAAGTTTGATTCAGACAGCTCATAGTAAAAGTATATGAAGTATTTAAATTTATTGATTGTTGTTTTCCTTCAGGCTTGTTCTTTTCAATCGCATTCAGTACCTCCTGATAAGCTCATGAGTGCTATTGATGAAAATTTTAGATTCTATAATGAATTACAATGTATAAATTCATTGAGTCCAATAATTAAGAAAGAAAAAAATGAGGTTTACAAAGCTATTTACCTGCAAAAAGCGATTCGATGTTCTTTAAAGTATTTCAGGCGAAGTCCAGCAAATTGGAAGAAGAATATTAGTACGACTTACTTTGTAATAGAAAAACATAAAGCATCTCTGACAGAAGAAAAACTTTGGTATAAATTGCAAACCCTTTACTATTATCAGAATAAACAACACGAAAAAAGTTTAGCTGTATTTGGGGAGTTACTAAAGAGAGACCCTGATCAAAGCTTTGAATCAGTTATTTCATTTTTAAAACCAAAAATAGGCGCAAAAAGAACAGCTTCTACTTTACGTCCTCTTTATAAAAGAATGTTAAAGCCTGCGATTAGAGGCTTTTATGATAGAGCCTATGTCATTTGGAAAAAGTCGGGTAAAATAAAACCTGCTAATGCACAAGAAAACTGGCTTTTGGCTCGGATTTTACACTACAACGGGTTTTATGAAAAAGCTCTAACTTATTATAAGCATGTTGAATCAACTAAGGCGGAAGAGGCTTTATTTTTAAGCGGTATTATAAATTACAGATTAAAAAGATATACTGTAGCAACAAATATTTTTAATCAAGTTTATGAAATCAAAGCCAAGCATGATGTATCGGCAATGTTTTGGTATATCAAATCTTTTGAAAAATCTGGTATCAAGAAAGAGGAATTTAAAGAACACATAAAAAAAGATTTATTAGAGCTATATCCTTTAACTGCATATAGCTTGCATATTAGGTCACAAGATAAAGAGTTATCAAATTGGTTGTTTAATGAAACAGAAAAAGAAAAAATAAATACCACCGAATATCTAAGTTTATTAAATAAAAATGATAAGAAAATTTTAAATCATTTAAGAGCCTGGAATTGGACAGGAGAAATTTCTGATTATTTGGAGCAGGTCATATCTCAAGATGATTGTTTGCCCCATTGTTTACTCTTTCTGAAAAGTCAGTACGGGCTCTATTTTTCAGTTATTAAATCTTTAAATAAAAAGTGGGATCAAATTGATTCTATTAAAAGACAAGAATTAGATTGGTCCTTTCCTTCTAAAGATTTTGAAAAATCAAATAACTTAGAGTTAGATAATATTTATTTGTCTTTAATAAGACAAGAGAGTGCTTTTCAACTCAAGGCCGTGAGCACATCTCGAGCTATG
>CALGNA010000015.1 GCA_937958795.1 uncultured Bdellovibrionales bacterium
TTGCAGGTGATGGTACTGGCGCTATTGGTCTTGGAAAGGGCAAAGCAAACGAAGTTCCTGAAGCTATCAACAAAGCTAGTAGAATTGCTAAAAAAACAGTTAAGCAAGTTGAGCTTGTTGAGAATAGAACAATACCTCATGAAGTTATTGGTAGATTTGGGGCAGCTAAGGTTGTACTTATTCCTGCTGCTCCAGGTACTGGTGTTATTGCTGGTGGCCCTGTTAGAGCTGTATTAGAAACAGTTGGCATTAAAGATATTTTGACAAAATGTATTGGCACAAGAAACCCACACAATGCAGTACGTGCGACTTTAGACGGATTGTTTCAGTTGGAAATACTAGCTGGTGCAAGTAGAGAAGTAGCAACTTAGTTTTATTTTTATTAGGAAAAATTTTAAAAAGAACAATTGGTGAAGTATGAAGAAATTTAAAATCAAATTAGTTAAAAGTCTTTGCGGAAGCACACAGACTCAGAAAGATACGGCAAGATGTTTAGGATTGAGAAAGACTCAGTCTGAAAGTATTGTACCTGATAACCTTGCAAATCGTGGGCAAATCAGAAAAATTCAGCACTTACTTACTGTTGAACCAATAAAGTCTTAGGGGTTATTTATGTCTATTTTAAGTGAATTAACGTATAATAAAGGTTCTCAGTCCAAACGACATAGAGTTGGAAGAGGTGATGCTTCAGGTTCTGGTGGTACATCAGGAAAAGGTCACAAGGGGCAAAAAGCCAGAGCTGGTGGAAACATCAGAAGGGGTTTTGAGGGTGGTCAAATGCCACTTATTCAAAGGCTTCCAAAGTTTGGTTTTACAAACCACAGATTTAAAACAACTTATAATGTTATAAACCTTGAGCAGCTTAATCAGTTTGATTCTGAAGTAACAATTGAGACTTTAAAGAAAAAAGGGCTTGTTAAGAGAAATCTTCCTGTTAAGATTTTAGGAAGTGGAACATTAGAAAAAGCTCTTAAAGTCCATGCGCACAAGTTTAGTGCGTCAGCTCAAAAGGCTATTACAGATAAGGGCGGCAGCATAGAGGTTATATCATCGTGAGTAAAAAAGGTCAGCCAGCAATCAGCAATGAGTTAAGTCGTAAGATTTTGTTCACCCTTGGGCTTCTGGCCGTTTATCGAATTGGAGTGCAAGTTCCGGTTCCAGGATTAGATGGCGCAGGTGTTATGGAGTTCTTTCAGTCACAAAGTGGTGGTCTGTTTGGACTTTTTAATACGTTTACTGGTGGTGCTCTTGAGAGATTTAGTGTTTTTGCACTGGGTGTGATGCCTTACATCTCTGCTTCTATTATATTCCAGCTTTTGCAACATGGCGTTCCTTATTTTGAAGCCTTAAAGAAAGAAGGCGAGCAAGGACGTAAAAAAATCAATCAATATACTAGATATGCCACTGTTGGTTTGTGTATAGTACAGGGATTTGGGTTAGCTAAATGGTTATCTCAAGCTTCAAGTGGTGCAGGCGAGCCTTTGGTAACCACACCCTTCTTTGCTGGAATACCATTTGTTATTGTAACAGTCATTACTTTGACTGCAGGTTCTTGTTTCTTGATGTGGCTGGGTGAGCAAATCACTGAAAAGGGCATTGGGAATGGCGTATCACTTATTATCTTTGCTGGTATTGCTGCTGGTATCCCAGGTGGTGCTTTTTCTTGGTGGAAACAAGTCTCTTCTGGAGAAATGTCGCCTGTATTAGCCCTATTAATATTAGGTTTTATGGTAGCCTTTGTAGCCTTTATTGTTTTTATGGAAGTTGCCCAGAGAAGGATTCCAGTACAATATTCTGCAAAAGGAGCAGGTAGACAGGCCATGAATCAGTCTGCTAGCCATTTGCCTTTAAAAATTAACTTTGCAAATGTAATTCCTCCAATTTTTGCTTCTGCTTTATTGATGTTTCCAGCGACAATGACTCAGTTTTTTGATGTTGCTTGGCTTCAGACAATTCAAGAATCTTTTATGCCTACTGGAGCGCTTTACAATATTATTTTTGTTGCTCTTATTGTATTCTTTTGTTTTTTCTATACAGAGATTGTTTTTAATCCAGTTGAAGTTGCTGATAACTTAAAAAAATATGGTGGGTTTGTACCTGGAATTAGAGCTGGGAAAAGTACGGCTGATCATATTCAAAGAGTTTTGAATAGGTTAACAGTCATTGGTGCAATTTACCTGAGTTTTGTTTGTGTCATTCCTACTATTCTTGGGCAGCAGTTTAATTTGCCTTTTTATTTTGGAGGGACAAGCCTTCTTATTTTAGTAGGTGTTGCACTTGATACGGCCCAGCAAATTCAGTCACATCTTATTTCTGGTAGATATGAAAATATGATGAAGGGCGTAAAAGTTAAGAGTAGACGGGTACAGTACTAGGTATGGCACTAGGTAAGGCTTTCCTTCTTTTTGGTCCACCTGGCTCTGGTAAGGGAACCCAATCGCAGCTTTTAAGAGAAAAGCTAGGGTTTTCGCACTTAAGCACAGGCGATTTATTAAGGAAGCACCTAAAGAATGAAACAGAGTTAGGGAAAAAAGCTAGAGTCTATATGGATGCTGGAGAATTAGTTCCAGATGAGGTTGTTATCGGAATGGTTCAAGATTCTCTTTCAGATTTTCCAGATAATAAAGACTTTGTCCTAGATGGTTTTCCTAGAACTAGAGATCAAGCTATCGCCTTGGATGCCTTGTTGAATGATTTAAATACAGAAGTTGGAACTTGTATGTTTTTAGATGTGGAGACAGATGTTCTAAAACAGAGGTTAGTAGGTCGGAGAGTATGCAAGAGTTGCTCTACAAGCTACCATGTGGACTTTGCTCCGTCTAAGCAAGAAAAGGTATGTGACATCTGTCAGGGTGAAGTTGTTCAGAGAAGAGATGATTCGGAAGAGGTCATAATGGAGCGTTTGATTCAATATGAAAAAAAAACAGCTCCTTTAAAAGAGTATTATAAGCAAAAAGGGATTTTGGTTGTTTTAAAAGGCGAAAACAAACCGGATGTTGTTTTCCAAGATGTCTTAAAAATTGTGAGTTAAGGCTAGACGAGATTAACAGAATATGTTACCAGAACTGTTTTGGTAGCTGTAATGAGAGGTGTAGGATGAAGGTAAGACCTTCTGTAAAACCCATGTGCTCTAAGTGCAAAGTCATTAAGAGAAAGGGTGTAATTAGAGTGATTTGTGAGAACCCAAAACATAAGCAAAGGCAGGGATAAATATGGCTCGTGTTGCTGGTGTAGATTTACCTCGGAATAAAAGAATGGCTGTAGCCTTAACCTACATTTATGGAATTGGTATAACTAAAGCCAATGAAATTTGTGATAAGGCAGGGTTTGAAGACAGTTTTCGTACGGACGACTTAACTGATGATCAAATAGCGAAATTAAGAGCTATTATTGATGAAGATCACAAAGTTGAAGGTGATTTAAGACGTGAAGTTGGTCTAGCTGTTAAAAGACTTATGGATATGGGTTGCTATAGAGGGCTAAGACATAGGAGAGGGTTACCTGTTCGAGGTCAAAGTACTCGTCAGAATGCTCGAACTCGAAAGGGTCCGAAGAGAACTGTAGCAAACAAGAAAAAAGCTGTTAAATAAGGAATAAGAATATGGCTGGAAAAAATTCATCTAAAAAGAAAACAAAAAAAAATATTCCTTCAGGACGCTGTTTCATTCAGGCTGGTTTTGCGAATACAATTATTACGATTACGGATCCAAATGGTGGAACTATTTGTTGGTCAACAGCTGGTGCAATGGGTTTTAAGGGGAGTCGTAAAGGCACACCTTACGCAGCTCAAATGGCGGCAGAAGATGTTGGCAAGAAAGCCATGGATAATGGAGTTCGAGCAATTGATGTTTTCGTAAAAGGTCCTGGAGCTGGACGTGAGCCGGCTGTTAGATCATTGGCATCGTTGGGGATTAAGATTTCTTCGATTAGAGATATTACACCAGTTCCTCATAATGGCTGTAGACCTCCGAAGAGAAGAAGAATTTAATAGAGTTTGTTAATTAAAGAGTATTTTGATTTGTCCTGAGAAATAGGAACAAGGAAGAGTTATGCAAAAGCATTATTACAAGTTTTGGAGAGATTTAATTAAACCAAAGTTTGAATCGGATATGGATGCCATGACCGGTACATATGGTAGGTTTCACGTTAGACCCTTAGAGAAGGGATATGGAACTACTCTTGGAAATTCTATTAGAAGAATTTTACTTAGCTCTATGATGGGATCGGCAGTTTCTGCAGTAAAATTTGAAAACGTATTGCATGAATTTAGTACTATCCCAGATATTATGGAAGATGTAACTGATATCATTTTAAATCTTAAAGAATTAAGATTTAGTCAGTTTGCTCCTGAAGATCAGGTTTTAAAAATTACTAAAACAGGTCCTGGAGCGGTTACAGGTCGAGATATTCAATTAAATGGGAATATTGAAATTTTAAACCCTGATCAGCACATTGCAACTTTAGGTAAAAATGCCAATTTTGAAGCTGAGCTGATAATTTCTTTCAATAGAGGTTATATACCTGCAGATACTGCATCTGTTCAAGATAAGGGTATTGGGTATATTCCAGTAGATGCTTTGCATAGCCCAATCAGAAGAGTTAATTACAAAGTGAATCCAGCGCGAGTTGGGCAGAGAACAGATTATGATCACCTTGAGTTAGAAGTATGGACTGATGGTTCTTTAAAGCCTGATGAGGCTGTAGCTTTAGGGTCTAAAATCTTAAAAGAGCAGTTACAGGTTTTTGTTACTTTCAATGAGGACTTAGAGCCACAAGCTGTAGAAGTTCCACAGCATGTACCAACTCTTAATGATAACTTATTTAGACCTGTTGAAGATATGGAGCTTTCAGTTAGATCTGCAAACTGCTTAAAGAATGCTAATCTTAGGTTCATTGGTGAGTTAGTAACTAAGAGTGAAGGTGACATGCTTAAGACTAAAAACTTTGGTCGTAAGTCATTAAATGAGATTAAAGAAATTTTACAAACTATGGGTTTAAATCTTGGTATGAAAATTGAGGGATGGCCGCCTCCAGGATGGGATCCAAACAATCCTCCTCCAAGACCTGTGTCTACTCCTCAACCTAAAGCAGAAGAAGAGACGGATGCCATACCAGGTGCGATTGGGTCAGATATTTAAAATTTTTGTTGATATGAGTATAAATTATTAGGAATGAGTTATGAGACATAGAGTATTAAAAAATAATTTTGGACGTAAGCAAGGGCCTCGTATTGCTTTGATGCGTGGGTTAGTTGATGCATTAGTTGAGCATGAGAGGATTCGTACAACTCTTCCTAAGGCAAAAGAACTTAGAAGATATGTTGAGAAAGCAATCACTAAAGGTAAAGATCAGAGTGTTCATGCAACTCGCCAGATAGCAGCTAAATACCCAAATAAGACGACAACTCAAAAAATTGTTAAAAATTTGTCGGTTCGTTTTAAAGAAAGACCTGGTGGATACACTCGTATCATCAAGTTAGGTAATCGTCCTGGGGATCAAGCTCCAATGGCTTTCATTGAGTTTGTTGATTATAATGGACCTGTTACAGCAAAGCCTGATGAAAAAGAAGAAGTAAGAGTAAAAAGACTTCTAGCACGTAAAAGAGCTAAGTTTAAAAAGCACAAGAGAAAAATCCAAAATTTATCTAGAAAAAATAATAGACCTACTTAGTTTATAACTAAGAACTTAATTAGAATCTAAGGAAGCGCAACAAAGTTTGCGCTTTTTTTTGGTTATAATGAGTAACCGATGTTGCTTAGATTATAAGGTATATTTTTTGTCTTAGTTTTTAAGTATATTAAGCTTAGGCTAAGTTGTGCATTAAACTTATGTTGATCCACAACACTATATCTTTATGTGGATTTAGTAACTTTCTAAAGCTATAGAAAGTAAGCTATCGAGTAGGTCTTCTTCGTCTACGGAGTGACCTTCTTTGGCTGCAAAAACTAGAAGAAATTGAAGTTGCTCATCAATATTTTTTGTGTTGAGTTCTTCACGAACTGCTTTTTCTGCAATTACAATAAGGTTGTTTGTCATTACAAGGAGGTTTTCACGCTCCGTAGTTAATTCGTAGTTAAAAAACTTCGTGATTTCTCCAGACATAGTAGCAAGGTTTTTGCTTTGTGAAATATTGAGATCTGATCCTATAGTATCTGCTATTACAGCTAGATACAGGATAGCTCCAGGGATACCAACTTTACGCATTCTTTCATCATCAAATGTAAAAAAACTTTCTTTGATAGAAGCAAGTTTTTCAGAATCAGTAATAAGTTCTACAGTGTTATCTGTAGTAACCGGTGTAGGTTTCATACTTCTGTCAATATTTTGAGAGTTCCCAAAAAGAGAGACTGTAAGGCTCGTAACAAGTATTAAGCATAGATTTTTCATTTAATATCCAAGGTAAATAATTACACTCTATTTATTAGTTAATTTAGTATAAAACAATTAAATTATTAAGCCCACATTCAGATAGTCAGTGCACAAATATAGTTTGAAATAGATAAAAAAAGCGGTAATCCCTCAAGGTATACAAAAACCATTTATCTAAGAGGCAAATAAATGAGGAAATACCGCAGGTTAACATATCTTGATCGAGAGATTTTGCAAGAACTTTTGAGAAAGGGACTAAATTTTACAGAAATTTCTAAGAAACTAGGATTTCATCCATCAACAATATCTAGAGAACTTAAAAGAAATAAAGGCTTACGAGGTTATCGCTCAAAGCAAGCTGACCAGCTTGCTTTGAGCAGAAGAGAACAGACTCGTTATTTCAGAAAACTAGATGGTGACTTAAAGCAGCTAGTAACAAAACTGATAAATTTAAAATGTATGGTAGAAAGAAAATCTAGATTTAATATTTTTAAAAAATTAGAAACCAGAAAAGCTAAAGCAGTCTCCAAAAAGACAATAAATGCCTTAAGAAAAGAGAAAATAAAATCTATAACAAATGACAGAGGCTTAGAATTTTTTGATCATAAATCTGTAAGTGATAAATTAAAAGTACCAGTATACTTTTGTGACCCATACTCATCACATCAACGAGGAACTAACGAAAATAGAATTGGAGTTTTAAGACAGTATTTACCCAAGAAGACAGACCTAGCAAACTTAACTCAAAAAACTCTTGATAAAATACAATTAGAAATCAATAACAGACCTATGAAGTGCTTGGGTTGGAAAACTCCTTTTGAAGTTTATTACAATATCAACTGTGCACTGACCTCTTGATGTTAGGTATAAAAAATACACAATAGGTTTAGTTTTTAAAAAATGGATTATATGAAGTTTATAACTTTTTTTGGAGATAAGTTGATGTCCATTATAACAAATTTTTTTATTTTTCTATATATGTGCTTAGTTTGTGTGAGTTTGAGTGCTCAGGAAGAGGCAAGTGGTGAGGAGTTGGCTCTTGTAGAAATTCAAACTAGAAATACATGTTATAATGATAGAAGTGATATAGCTCCTGTAGATCAAGGCCACTTAGAGACCAATCCTGACTTCAGTAATGAGGGAGCAGAATATAAGTATATAGTAATTCAAAGTAGTTTAAATGGAGATTGGGATAGTTTTTATAATTGGGATGTCAAAAATACTCCTAGAATAATTAGAATATTTAATTCGAATAGGACTGAAGCTAACATAACTAGGTCTGTAAAAAATTTAGAGGAAAGGCTTTATAATGATTACTGCTCAGCATCTGAAAATGTTAGTTCGAACCATGTTTGTAAAGCTGATCTAATTTCATTGTCAGGAACAAATTTGGAAACCAGACAGTATACCATGTATCAACTAAGGTATTTTGGTTGCCAGCAATACTTACAATGTAAAATGACTCGTGAGGAATATAGAACATATATGAGCTATTTGAAAGAACCTGGGAATACTTATGAGTCATATATCAATTCAATAATATTCCCAGAAAGTTGTAAAAATCAAAATTCAGATTACTTCTAATGAATTTATACTCTTTAGAATTTAATTAAGTAACTTTTTTATATGAAGATTTGTATAATGTTTGTAAATGTAACCAGTAAAAATATCGCAAGTATAGTTAGCAGGTAATAAGGCATGAAATTAGCATATGTGCTTTTCTCTGCTTTTAAGTCACGAATCTTGCTGCCTTTTTCTAGCCGTGGGTAAGTTATTCTGTCCACTTTAATATTAAGGATAAAACAAAATACCGCGGCGACTAAATAATTTATCATGGTAAAAAGAAAAATCAATTGATACAAGAACTTTAGAGGGCTAGTTGTAATGTTCTTTTGATGAATCAATAGAGCAAATAGTGAAAATACTACTGGTAATCCAACCATTATAGAGATGAGTGTGAGAATATTTTTCTTTTTAAATACAGTATAGACTCTTGCAAAACCATGATCTGATTGAACTAAAGATTTATGTAATTCTTCATATTCATTTTTTGCCATTAGGTCAGGGTTGTATTTGTATAATTTTTCAAGAATATATTCAGATCTTTCAACAGCTATTGTAAATCTATGTTTTTTTGTATTTTGAAGAACAACTGTGAACCAACCACCTAAATTTTTATTAACCTTGTGTTTGATTTTTATAATTTCAGAGTAAGGAATAGTGAGTTCACGTTTCCTTTTTTTAATAACAAGTTTATCCGAGTAGGCTTGTATTTTTTGCTCAGCTAATGATTTGAAAATGTAGTGATATTCTAGGAATAGTGCTAGAGAAGTTATGAGCCCTATTGTAAGAAAAAAAATTAAATCAGCTTTTCTATCTAAATTTCCATTCGAGACACACTGTAAAATTGTGAAAAATGTTCCAAATAATACTAATATTGAAAATAATAAAATGACCTTTCCGGTATATTTAATATGAGGTCTATATTGTAGAACTCTTGGAGGGTAAGCAGTCGTACCTCTATTTTGTAAATCAGCCATTGATACCTTTTTTAATAGAAACCTAGTGGTTTTAAAATGATAGTTAGATGCATAAGTAGATTAAATTCTGATTAAAAACAGCGCATTTAGTATTTGATAAAACTAGACAGTAAGCTAGGAGTTAGGGTCAATAATTACCAGAAGAACGGATTTAATTTCTTAATGTCTAGATTATCGTGAAAACTTAATAGAGAAGTATTGTCTGGAAAAAGTCTAGGTCAAAATTTTTTGCTTATTGTTCAAAATTAGTATTATAGGCATGAGGTAAGTTTTTAATAAAGCAATTTAGTAAAACTCTAGCATACAGTTAGTTTCTGAAAGAGTTTTAGACCAATTGCCCTCGACTTTTTTAAGTATAAGGTCACACTCAACCTTAGCATATTCTATGTCTTTATATTTAGATCCAAACTTATTGGTAAACTCATCAATTTCAATTACTTCTTGGATTGTTAATGCAAGGTTATGAGTATTGTTTTGTGAGTCTTTTTGATAAGAAGTGATCATGAATTGAGTGAAAAATGAAGAGAGGTCATTTTCAAATAAAGGCTTAAGCAGTTCAATGTTATTAGCATTCTGACTGTATAAATGATCTAAGACGAAATTTTTTGCAGTTTGTATATGGCCTTCATGGGTTAGTGATAAATTTTTAGAAAGTTCGATAGATTTTGTTTTTTCTAATGTATTTTTATATGTAACAGAGTTATCTGTGTAACTTGTAATCTCAAGTTCAAAGTTATCAATAAGATCATTATAGGTAAAGCTAATAGTTAGTCTTTCCAATTCCGAATATACAGTTTCAATAGTGATCATCTTTTTACTGTCAATTTTTGTATAAATGAGATCATCGTACTCTAGCTGATATAGATAGTGATCTAAAAGGGTATATTCAAAATCTTCTAGGTGAGTATGTTCGCTTTCTATTAGATAGTAACCTTGGTCATAATAAACCTGAAATCTTTCCCCGGAAGAGTTAACATAAAGACCTATAACTGCATTTAAAAAACTATCAGTGTTAGTTATGTCTTCAAATGTGGCGTTATTTGAGTAAGAGTAGTTTATGTAAAAAGTGCTGATAGTAAATAAAATAAATTTCATTTGTGTTTACCTCGTAGGTACAAAATAGTTTGTATGAGATGTCTTTGAAAGACTTTGTGCATAAATAGCTCATTCTAATGTCTTTTTCGTACATATTGATAACAATTGCAGTCTTAAATGTCATATTTTAGACAGTCTTTACTGTCTAAAATTTAGGTATATCCAAATATTAGACAGTAAGGTTGAAAGATTAAGAAGTTATATATTAGATACTTACGGGTGTTACAAAAATGTGGTCTAAAAAAAGTGTCAAAATTTTGTACAAGTTTGTAAAAAAGTAAATGTTAATTTTTTATAGGTTGAGAGGTTTTATAATGTTATTGTTATTACAAGAGACACGGAGTTTTTATGAAAAATATTAAAGCACTTATACCCCTTATGATTCTTTTGGTAGCTGGTTTAGCACTTGTGTATTTCGGCGCAAATAATAAAGATATAAGTCTCCTTAATACAGAGACAGTGATTTCCACTGAGAAGAAAGCTAACTTGTATAATGATATATCTGGTAAGCTAGAGTGGTTTGGAAAAGCTGAAAAATTAGATCT
The DNA here is from genome assembly GCA_937958795.1 of uncultured Bdellovibrionales bacterium. GTDB lineage: Bacteria > Bdellovibrionota > Bdellovibrionia > Bdellovibrionales > UBA1609 > CALGNA01. The sequence continues at coordinate 10,550 of CALGNA010000015.1, forward strand.
TGATAAAATGAAAAAGAATTATGATCTTATTTTTGTTCATTTTTGGGCTAGTTGGTGTGATCCTTGTGTCGAGGAGTTTCCAGCATTAATTGATTTTCATAAGAATAATTTTTCTAAAAACCCTAAAATTGCATTTATTATGGTAAGCCAAGATAAATCACAGTCTTCAATGAAAAGGTTTTTAAAGTCATTTCCATACAAGCACAAGAATTTCTTTTTGCTAAGAGATCCAAACTCTAAACTTGCAGATACATTTGGTACTGAAGTTCTTCCAGAGAGTTTTTTAGTACATAAGACGAAAGGTTTGGTTGATAGAATGGTAGGTCAGTCAAAATGGAAAAAGCAAGAATATGTAGACCGTATTCAAAAATGGTTTCCTGCCCCAGAAGTTAAAGCTTCTGAAGTTATTGAAGGTTCAAATAATAAGGATGAAGAAGTAAGTGCAATACTCCCTCCAGATAATCTTGTACAACCAAAAGAGGTAAGTTCACCTGCTGGATTGATTTCAAATGATACTTTAAAGACTGAACAAGAAGTAGATCTTTATCTAAAGATGTATGAGAAATCTGCAATGTATTCAGCTTTTTATAGAAATAAAATTAAACCATATGTAAAAGAATCTATACATTACTTTGATTTAAAATATTCAGGTGTAGCTTGTCTTATGTTTAGAGAAAGTCAGTGGGATCCAAGGGCTGTAAGTTATGTTGGAGCCTTGGGCCTTGGACAAATTATGCCAGCTACGTTTGATTTTTTGATCTCTGCAATTAAAAGAGGTGAATCTAAAGTTCAGAAATTAGCAGACGAGCAGAAGCGTAGTTTTGCAGATGTAGAGCTTCCAAACTTATTGGCCAAAGAGTATTTAGGATTACAGAGATATGAATATGAGCAAAAACTTTATATGAAGATGGCTCAACAATGGAGACATTATGCAGTTTCAGTAGGTTTAGATACTAATATTAAAAATTATCATAATACGAACTATTTATTGTCTTCAATTCCTTTGAATGTTGGCTTATCAGGTGTTTACTTGTTGTATCTTAAGCATAGACTTTTTCACCTGATAAAAGATTCTAAAAGAGCGCCGGATAACAAGCATTTTTTCCTTGCGATGGCTGGTTCTTATAATCAAGGTTTTAAACGACTGAAGGTTGGAGTTATTAAAGGACAAATACCGAGTGAGCCATTTTATGAGGACTGGTATAGAAAGCTTGCGAAGATTGATGAAACTCGTCATTACATGATTACGATTGATAGGTGTATGAGTAAAAATATTTATACACCACCTGTTGGAAAAATTATTCCTGCTTATTCAGATCTCTTGTAAACGAAGAAGAGCCTAACTTAGAGTTAGGCTTCTTTTTTTTGAGAGGGGCCTTTTAGTAAAAAGATGGCTCCGAGGATTCCAGATACCAAAGAACCTATGAGGATGGCTAATTTAGATAGGTTAGACTCTGTTGAGCCCACTAGGGCAAGATCGCCAACAAATAGGGCCATAGTAAAACCAATTCCAGCTAAAAAACCAACTCCTATAATATGAACTTTTGTAACACCTCTTGGAAGGCTAGAGAGTCCCATTTTGATAGCCAGCCAGACAAATAATAGAACTCCAAGTGGTTTGCCGACAACAAGTCCCAAAATGATTCCCATAGCAACTGTGCTTTCTGCAAGAGCACCAAAACTAAAGCCTTTAAGAGCTACTCCAGCATTGAATAGAGCAAATAATGGCATAATGAAGAAGCTGACCCAGTTGTGTAGGTTATGCATGAGTTGGTCTAGAGGAGATACGCATTCTTTTGCAATAAATTGAAGGTGGTACAGGTCTTTGCTATTTGCCCTAGCTTTCTCTTCCACAACTCGGTCCTCACCAAAGCCTAGACTTTTAAAAATAGATTGAGTGCTTTTAGATAACTTATCAGCAAATTTTTGTCCATGATAGAGTGGTTTTAAGGGGGTTATGAAGCCAAGTATAACGCCTGCAATGGTTGCGTGAACGCCACTTTTCAGGATTCCATACCACACGATTAGGGCAAAGACCCCATAGAGAAAGCGTGATCTAAAGCCAATAAAATTGAGAAATAAAATAGCAGCAACTGCAATAAAGGCTAACGAGAGTCCACTCATGACGATCGTCTCGGTATAGAAGAAGGCAATAACTAAAACAGCACCTAGGTCATCAATAATTGCTAAAGCGAGTAAAAAGATTTTAAGAGATAAGGGGGTTCGTTTTCCCAGCAATGCTAGGATTCCCACTGCAAAAGCAATATCAGTTGCCATCGGTATTCCCCAGCCTTTGATGTAAGGGGATTCAAGATTAAAGGCTACATAGATGAGGGCCGGTACAATCATTCCACCAAGAGCGGCAAATAAGGGGAGTGTCGCTTTTCTTGGATTAGAAAGTTCTCCTTCAATGAGCTCTCTCTTTATCTCTAGGCCAACAACAAAAAAGAATATTGCCATGAGGCCATCGTTTATCCAATGATGCAGGGACATTTTTAAATTAAGTGGTCCTAAGACAAAACCTGCTTTTAGATGGAGGAGTTCTTGGTAAGAGTGAGCATAGGGGGAGTTGGCCCAGAATAATGCAACTATGGTAGCAAGCATTAGGGTGACACCAGAGCTAGCTTCCATTTTCATGAAATCTTCAATAGGTCTTGTGATTTTTCTTGCAACACTCTTAGCCATAAGGACCCCAACGTTGATAGTGAATAATATAAAATAAAGCTTTTGTGCCACTAGAATTTATATGTCTGAAAGAAAAAATGCAACGAGAATGAAGCAGCATTAATGAAAAGACAAATTAAAAAAGTGGACCTTAAAGTTTGCCAACAACTTGGTTTTTGAGTTGTGGGTTTTTAAAGGCAAAAAGACAGGCTGAGCTAATTTCATCGTGAGTAAGCCATCTTTTTTTATGATGTTCCACTATGTGACCAAGAACAATATTTTGTCTTATAACATGAGAGGGTGCTATGGGATCAGATTGAATTCCTAATGAGGGATCACCAACAGAGCTACCGTGAATTCTAATTGACCTACTTTTTTTATTTGAAGCTCTATTAAGCAAATCTTCAAATTTAGTTAGAATATGAATCCCATCCGAATGGATCCATGAAATCATAAGATCAAAATCTTTAAATAATTTAAGCTTTGCGAGGCATAGATCAATAGATGCTTTAGTGCTCCAATCAAGTTGAAAGTAATGACTGTGGGGTGTCCTGTTATATAAATCTGAGTTTCGCGTCGTTATAAATAAGTTGTGATTCTCAGAGATCAAAGTATCTAAGGCTTTTTTTAACATTCCGGTCCCACCGATAAATAAAATCTTCATACTTTAATTTAGACTTGAGTTGATGAGTTTAAAAATCCTATGCGCTCTAAAATCACTTTTATGTTCTTTGATTTGGGCTAGGTGGCAATATGGATCATGTTCAAAAAAAATATAAGACTTGCTATTATTAAGTTTAGTTAGACTTTGTTTTTTTTCTTCAATTAGGGTGAGTGGATCTAAGTCGTAGCCCATAACCCATGGAAGTCTTGTATGTGTACAGGTTGGAATTAAATCGGCAGCATAACAAAGAGTTGTCGTATCATCTTGTATCCAGACAGTTTGCTGCCCTAGAGTGTGGCCATTTGATATTTCTAGTGAAATAAAATCATTTAATTTTTGATTGCCTGTAAGTACTTTTAGGCAATTGGCTTCAATGAGGGGTAAAAAATTAGATGAGTAATAGCTGGCTTTTTCTCTTAAATTAGGAGTTTTTGCTGTTTGAAGATTGTCTTTTTGAATGTAGTAGGTTGAATTTGGGAAAGTCGGAACTAATTTTTTAAGTTGTGAGTCCCATTGGGTTGCTCCTCCCGCGTGATCAAAGTGTAAGTGAGTTAAAATAACGCTTGTTATGTCTGTATGAGAAATATGAAGCTTATTTAAGTTTTTAATCAGTTGAGTTTCTCTTTCATTAGGTACTTTATAAAATTCAGAAAACTTTGGACCCAGTTTGGGCCCATACTTTTCTTCAAAGCTTCCACCTAAGCCTGTATCAATTAAAATTTTCTCAGTATCAGAAACAAGTAATAAACATCGTGCTGACAGTGGAATTTGATTGTCTTTATCTGCTGGATTAGTGCGTTCCCACAAGACTTTAGGAACTGTTCCAAACATAGCTCCACCATCTAAACCAAAGTGATTAGCTTCAACAGTATAAAGTTTGTAAGGTCCAATGGTTAATTGGATTTCTTCTAGTGATAAGTTATGATATTTATTAAATTCCATATGTATTATTTAATACAAGATTTAAAATAAGTCTTACTAGGGCGCAGCTTGCTTGGTGCAAGATCTCTTTTAGAGGTGATTTAAAATAAGTTGGTTTAAGTGAGATATTTTTTGATTAGAGCTAATTTTTGAGTTTTTCATTTTTTCTAAAAAAGACTTATGAGTCTGTTCCATTTTTTTAGATTCGGGAAGCCCAGAGTTGTGATAAAATAAACCAGTTGGAATGTTGCATCGATCTTCTTCTAATAGCTTTAAGAAAGCTTTGTTTTTATCATTTATATCATCATTTGAACTTTGAGAAATTTTAATAGTTCTATTATTGTTCAGTTTTAGATCATATGTTTTTTGTTCTTCACTATCCCAAGTATGTGCGTCGGTTTCATTAATAACATTAAAGTCTTGAAAACTAGATTGGTTGTTTTGAATATGATCATAAGATTTAGTTGAGCCTGAATGATTAGCGTAAGCAACACAGGGCGAGAGAATATCAATAAAAGCTGTTCCATTATGAGCTAATGCAGCTTCAAGAAGAGGAACCAGTCTTTTGGGATCCCCAGAAAACATTCTGGAAACAAAACGACATCCTAATTGAAGAGCCATTAAGCATAAATTAATAGGAGGTAATGGGTTTTCAGTTCCACTTTTAGAAGTGCTTTTTTTATCTGCTGTTGCTGAGAATTGTCCTTTTGTAAGTCCATATACTCCATTATTAGCAACTATATAAACCATGGGCACATCTCTTCTGATGAGGTGAGCAAACCCCCCAAGTCCAATACTAGCGGTGTCACCATCACCAGAAAGCCCAATGACTTTTAGGTCAGGTCTAGATAATGCAATGCCTGTGGCAATAGGAGCCATTCTGCCATGAATGGTATTGAAGCCATGAGAATCTGATGAAAAATATGTTGGAAGTTTAGAGGAGCAGCCAATGCCTGAGACTTTAACAAGGTTTTTTGGATTTATTTGGCTGTTTAACAGTGCTTTTTTAATATGAACACTAATGCTGTCGTGGCCGCAGCCAGTACAAAGAGTGCTTTTTAAGCCCAAAAAATCTTTATTGGTTAATGTTTTATTTTCTATCATATGATTTGTTCCAGCTGTGAAAATATTTCTTGAGCAGAAATTGGCAGCCCATTTGATGAAGCTAAACTTACCATATTCTCAGTATTATGACATTTTTCTTTGATAATCTGAAACATCTGGCTGTCAGCATTTTGTTCAATTACGACTGCAGTAGGGTGATTTTTTAAGAAAGAATCAAGAGTACTTACATGTAAAGGTAAGGCTTTGATGATGAGAGTCGAAACTAAAGTGTGTTGTAATTTAAATAAGTGTTCTAATTCTGATAAAATTTGGGTAGAGCTGCCAAATGATATTATGCCGACTTGAGCTTTTAGGTTCATTTTAACTTCGGGTTGAGGAATATCAACTAAAGCTGAAAGATGCTTCTTTTTGAGTTTCCTCATTTTATTTAAGTAATCATCAGGTCGTTCAGAATACATTGCGTTTTCGTTATGTCCACTTCCCCTAGTAAAGTAAGCAGGCCCAATTCCTGGTAAACTTGTTTTTGAAATCCCCGAATTATTTGGGTCACCGTAAGCTTTGAAGTCCGAATCAAAATCTAGTTCAACTGGAATGAAGTGTGGTTTATCAGAAAGCTCATTTAATTCATTTGAGGATACAGGCCATAGATTCATGCCTATATCTAAATCGCTTAAAACAAAGACTGGAGTTTTATATTTTTGGGAAATATTGATAGCTTGAGACCCATGGCTATAGCATTCAAGTGGTGAGCTAGGGAGAAAGACAATGTGTTCACCGTCTCCGTGAGAGTTTTGAAAAGCAAACTTTAGATCGGATTGTTGTGTTCTTGTTGGTAATCCTGTGGATGGGCCAACTCGTTGGACATCCCATATAACCAAAGGGATTTCGGCAAAATAACTTAGGCCAACTGTTTCAGACATAAGACTAATTCCTGGCCCTGAAGTACAGGTTAATGCAGGGGATCCAGACCAGTTTGACCCTAATGTCATCCCAACAGCAGCTAATTCATCCTCTGCTTGTATGGTTTGAGCTTGAAGCTTTAACTGGTTGTTCCAATGTATAAAGCTTTCGGCAAAGCTTGTAGATGGAGTGATGGGGTACCAACTTAGAAAGGATGCTCCTCCGTGAAGACTTCCAAGAGCTCCTAAACTATTTCCATCTATTAAAACAGATTTGGGTAGGGGCTGTTCTTTTGTATTTTTTTTGTAATTTTCTTGGTTTGGGAGAAGGAGATGGTCTTGCGCTGTTAATTCTAAAAACTTTTTTACTATATTCCAGCCTTCGCTAAAGGCCTTCAGGTTTTTGAGCTGTAGGTCTTTTTTAGAAAATCTCTTTTCTATTCTTTGATTTAAAAAATTGGATTCAAAGCCAAAAAGAGCGGCAAGGCCACCTAGGTAAACCATATTAGAAAGAAGTTTTCTTTCCCTCAGTGACTCGCCGAGGTCTTTTACTATGCTTCTAAATGAAAAAGAGCAAACTGATGAAAAATCTCCAAAAATATCATCTGATTTTAAATCAGCATTAAGAATAATAACTGCATTGGTATCTAAGAGTTTAACATCTTCTGCGAGTTTCTCTTTAGAGAGTCCAATATAGATTTGGTAACTTGAGGCTAAAGAGAGAAAAGAATGGTTGTTGCATCGAAATGAAAAAGAAGTAGGGAGGCCGGCTATATTAGAAGGAAATATATTTTTGCCAAGAACTTCGATCCCACGAGAGTGAAGTTCTTTAATAAAGAGCTCATTACTTGTTGAGCTGCCTGTTCCATTAACTGTGGTAATAAGCGTACTCATATCATAGATATTCATGCATCCGAGTTAAGAATAGGGCTATAAAAGAGTCAATAGTCTGAATGGCCTTAATGTAAAATTACCTAGCTATTGCTTAGTAATGCATAACTATTAAAGCTTAGTTATGCTCTGAGACCATTTTGTATATTTTTCTTGTATCTCCTCGATAGGTCCGGGAGGGACAATGGGTCCAAGGTGTAAGTGAAGTCTGCCTGGTTTTGGTACGAGGCGGCCTTTGGGCCATAAAGGAATGGTTCCATCTAGATACAGAAACAGAAGTGGGGTTTCGCTTTGTCTTGCAAAAAGACTGACGCCTTTTTTAAAGTTCTTAATGTTTCCGTTTCGAGACCGCGTGCCTTCCGGAAATACTATAAGCCAAATAGAGTCTAGGTCTTTTAACAAATTGACACATAATTTTAGAGCCTCCATCTTATTTTTTTTTCTATCTACTGGAATGGCGCCAAGGCAGTGTTTGGAAAACCATGTAAAGAGATGGTTTCTAAACCAGTAATCTTTAGCTGCTGTGATATATAGATTTCTCCAAAATCTAAATGGTATAGCAGCAGAAATAGCAACAGCATCAAGATGACTTGTGTGGTTGCAAATGAGTATTAATTTTTTATTTTTTTTGAATGTTTCTTTGAGAGATCCTGAGGTTTTAAGCCTTATGTAAAAAGTGAAGATTGCTTTTAAGCAGAGAGCCCAAAGGCTGCTTAAAATAAAACTCGTTAAATCATAATGTCTGGTGAAAAGAGGGAGGTGTCTTAAGTAGGTAGGTAGTTCGGTCCATTGTTCATTATCATAGTTCCAGTCTTTCATTTTTTGATTCTCTTTTTAAAATACTATTTTTTGAGACTAATGTAAGAGTTTGCTGTAAAAGTGTAAGAAGTAATAAGCTGCAGGAAAAACAAAGATAACCTTTTCGGAGCGATCTAAAAGGGTTCCTTCTCCCCAAATAAAAACGCCTGTATTAGATAGGCCTAAGTCCTTTTTAATGATCGACATGAAGAGTCCACCAATATGTGAAAAGAAAATACAAATGAGGCTTAAGATAACCCAGTGTTTTAAGGCTTCAATAGGTAAGATATCCTTTAAAAGAGGTGCGCAAAGAAAGGTGCAAACAGCCCCTAAGAGAGAACTTTTAACCCCCCATCTTGTTTGGATTTTTTTAAAAGCAGGAACATTATGTGTCATCTTATTAAATCCTAAAGCCAAGTGGGTATTAAGTTCTGATAGTCCATAAAGGTACAAGATTAAAAAGGGGCCAGAAGGGGCTTGTAGTAAAAAGAGCACATGCAAAAAACCCCATGAAAATAAAATAAAGCCGATAGATGAGAGGCTAATGTTTTGAATCATGTTCTTTGGTTCATTCATAATGAGAGGAATAAAGATAATGCAAAGTAAGAATACCATCGGGCTTAGT
>CALGNA010000016.1 GCA_937958795.1 uncultured Bdellovibrionales bacterium
CTGACTGTAGGCACATCTCTGCATCAGTGATTGAGATTGTTTGTTGGTGTACAAATCTTTCTTGTGTAAAAGTATTTCTATGTAGGGAAGAGCTTAACTCAGAAACATAGTAAATTCCAAAGATATAGCCTGTTGCCGGGAGAGCAAGAGGGAGGAGTGCATAGCGAAGGTTGCTTGCTCCATAGGCTAAACTCAAGGTTTCAATTGTTTGTAGCGGAATTACAGTTTGTGTTGCTTTGGCTTTAGTTGTGTTCGAAAAAGTAATTAAGCAAGCTATTAGCACTAGGATGATCTTCATATAAAACTCCATGTTTAAGATGAAAAAATCTTTTTGAAATTATAGAGTAGAGGAAATGAATTGGTGTGATCTAAGTGTTTTAAAACTAGCAATAGAAAACTAGTTTCAAAAATAATGAGTATTAAATAATAAATACGTTAGAAAACAGCTTGTCACACCAAGAGATCCCCCATCTCTGTTGTACAAAAAGTATCGATGTTGGAACTTAGTAGTTATCTATTGTTTATGTCAAATAGAGTGCGTTGCAACTTAGTTTTATTTTTGCATATTTGAACGTCTGATAAGGTTTCTGTTAAAGTTAAAAAATGATTAATACCAACTATAATTAATATTTACATCGTTTTTAAACTCACTGAAAACTATTTCCTTTAATGGGTTTAAGTTGAGTAAAAGAAAGAAATTTTAGGATTTTTTTGCAATGAGTTAGCGATGCTCGTTATGCTTGGGTTTATACTAGTTTTTAACTTTGGTATAAAGTAGAGGTTGAATTTATGAATGAGCTTATAAAAAGAATTTTTAGCGGCATTTAGAAAAATTGTCTTTGTAGAAAGAGCATCTTGCCATCTTTTGAGTTTCTCAGTTTTCTTTAAAGAGGTTCTGTTTTTTGCCTTAAGATATTGATTTTAGATTGATTTAATAGAAACTAAGTATCATGCTCCCCAGTATGGATCAGTTGAATACACTTAATAAAATGACAGAAGAAGCTCAAGCAGCCATTCTAGGTGCTGATAGTAGTAAAGCCTTGTATGACTTAAAGGTTAAATATCTTGGCAAACAAGGCTCTTTGACTCAAATGATGAAGCTTATGGGAAAACTTCCCAAGGAAGAGCGTCCTAAATTTGGTCAAATGGTCAATGTAGCTAAAAAAGAGCTCCAAGCCGTATATGACAATCGGGAAAAAGCCATTGGTGATAAAGAGCTTGAGGGTCGTATCCAAAACGAAACAATAGATCTGCACCTTCCCGGGCCAGAGTCTTTTGTAGGTAGTAAGCATCCTCTTAGGTCCGTTATTCAAGAGATGACTCAGATCTTATCTCGATTAGGCTTCTCTGTCCGTCAAGGACCGATGATTGAGGAAGATCGATATAATTTTGAGGCACTAAACTTCCCTAAAGATCATCCAGCAAGAGATATGCAGGATACATTCTATATTGATCCAGAGCATGTTTTACGCACCCATACCAGCCCAATTCAAATTAGAACCCTGGAAAAAGAAAAGCTTCCATTAAGAATATTAGCTCCAGGGACTGTTTTCCGTGTAGATAGTGATGTCACTCATTCCCCAAATTTTCATCAAGTTGAAGGCTTATTAGTTAATAAGCAGGTTAGCATGGCCGAACTGAAGGGAGTTGTTGGGTTTTTCTTAAGAAATTTTTTCGGTCCTAAGACAAAGGTTCGATTTCGGCCTAGTTATTTTCCGTTTACTGAGCCTTCTGCAGAAGTGGATTGCACATGTCCTAAGTGTGCGGGCAAGGGTTGTAGATTGTGCTCCAATACAGGTTGGATTGAGATAGCAGGCTGTGGCCTTGTTCATCCGAATGTTTTCAAGAGTGTTGGAATCGACCCTAATGAATGGGAAGGTTTTGCTTTTGGCTTTGGTGTTGAGAGAATGGCAATGATTAAATACGGAATTACGGATATTCGTCATTTTTATAACAATGATGTTCGATTTTTGGAGCAGTTAATTTTATGAAGTTTTCACTCAATTGGATACAAGATTTTATTGATGTTTCAGAGTTTTTAAAAAAACCTGAAGAGTTGGCTCAAATTTTAACTCAAGCTGGTTTAGAGGTTGAGGGCTGGGAAGGTTGTGCTGAGCTTCCTTATGTTGTTATTGGGCATATAGAAAAGTTAGAAAAACACCCTGATGCTGATAAGCTTACGCTTTGTCAGGTCAAAGTTGGTGAGGGTGATGTTCGTTCCATTGTTTGTGGTGCAAAAAACCATAAGCAAGGTGATAAGGTCGTAGCTGCTTTGGTAGGAGCGGTCTTGCCTGGTGACTTTAAAATCAAGAAGTCTAAAATCCGCGGAGTTGAAAGCGAAGGGATGCTGTGTTCAGTTTCTGAACTTGGCTTAGCAAAATCGTCAGAAGGTATCATGATTTTAGATAGTTTGGCTCCTGTTGGAGAAAGCTATTGGGATTATGGTAAGCATGCTGATTGGGTTTTTGAGGTCAATGTAACCCCAAATAGAGCAGATTGCCTAAGCCACTGGGGATTAGCTAAAGAGCTTTCTTGTTTGTTGAATAAAAAACTAACGCCTCCAAAAGTTGAAGTTAAAAAAGAACAGCTAGTGGCTGTGAATCTACCTAAGGTCTCTATTAAGGCAGATAAGCATTGTCCTCGCTATGCACTAGCAGCAGCACAGGGGCTTGAAGTTGGTGAGAGTCCAGAATGGATAAAGAACAGACTAGAGAAGGTTGGTTTAAATCCAAAAAATAATCTCGTTGATATTACGAATTACGTTATGATGGAGGTTGGACAGCCACTGCATGCTTTTGATGCTTCAGAAATTCAAGGAAACGAAATTGTAATTGAGCTATCAAAAGAACATGAAAATTTTGAAACACTAGATGGCCAAAAATTAGAGTTAACAGGTCAGGAGCTGATGATTCGAGATTCTAAGAAAAACTTGGCTTTAGCTGGTATCATGGGTGGATTGAATTCGGGTGTCCAAGATTCAACAAAATCAATTTATATAGAATCTGCGTACTTTAAGCCAGGTTCTGTTCGAAAATCAGCTCGAAGATTTGGTATTCAATCTGATTCATCTTATAGGTTTACAAGAGGAACAGATCCAGAAAGTGTCTTGATGGGTATACAAAGGGCCAGTTATTTGTATGCTAGTTTAGGTGCAAAGCTTTCTTCTGATGTGACAGATATTTATCCAAAAGCTGTTGAGGCAAAAGAAATAGAAGTTGATTTAATTAAATTAAACCGTCGACTGGGTTTAGATGTTTCAAGTGTAGGTTTTGAAGACTGGTGCTCAAGGCTTAGATTTAAAATACTGGATCATAATAAAGAAACTTCAATTTATAAAGTTCTTCCTCCTCTGGATCGTCAGGATATGATTTATTTTGAAGATGTTGTTGAAGAGATGGGAAGATTAGAGGGTTATGATAATATTCCAGAAGTCTTACCTGCTATGAATGAAGGTATAACCTCTGATGAGAGTGAATTTACACAAGAGCAAGTTCTAGCAGATAAAATAATACGTACGGGTGCTAAAGAATGCTATTATTATCAATTTGATTCTTCTAAAAATTTGAGTGAATTAAGTTTAGGTAAAAATGAACTAAACTCATTGGGGTTATTTGATTCTGGTGAGTTTGTATCACTACAGAATCCACTTAATGAAGATATGAATATTATGAGGCCCTCTTTATTACCTCAAATGTTTTCGTCTATTCTAAAGAGTCAAAAAAGAAATATTGAAAAGTCATACTTATTTGAAATCGGTTCTGTCTTTTCTCAGGTAGAGAAGAGCTATAAACAATCAGGTCGACTTTGCTTTGGTTTGTGGAATCATGGTTCAGAGTTACATAATGTGAGTGTTGAGCCAGTGCTACAGCTTAAGGCTAAGCTAGAAGAAGTCTTCCAGGCTTTAGGCTTAAAGTCCTGGTCTTGGAGGTCTCTAAAGTCTGAGTCTACATTTTTTCATCCAGGTCAGTCAGTGGAGCTTATTTTTCAAGGCAAGCCTGCTGGAGTTTTAGGTTCAGTGCATCCAAAATGGGTTGAGCAGTTTGACGGAAAACCTCTCGCACTAGCAGAGTTTAAGCTTGATCCATTTTTAAGTTTAGTGAAGAGGAAAGTGGTCTTTAAGGGCTTTGTAAGTGATTACCCAGGGGTAGAAAGAGATATGACTGTGCTGGTTCCAAAAGGTGAATCTGTAGAGTTGGTTTCTAAGGCCTTGAGTAAAAATGCACAGCCATACTTAGAAAAGCTTTGGGTGACAGATGTTTTTGATAAAGGTGACAAGGGTAAATCAGTTAGTTACAGACTTAGGTTGAGTTCAAAGGACAAAACCCTTACAGATGACGAATTGTTACCTATTCAGAAGAAGATTGAGAAAGCTTGTTTAGAGCTTTTTAATAGCCCTTAGTCTCAAGTATAGAAAAAAGCTTTTAAGCTATTGGTGATTTAGATATCTTGTTAAGTGAAGCTTTAAAAGCGGAGGCTTGCTATGGACGGTAAAAAGAAAACTCTTACAAAAGCAGATCTTGTTGAGAGAGTTTATGACAAAATTGGCTTTTCTAAAAAAGAAGCATCCGAGGCTGTTGAATTGGTTTTTAACGAGATGAAGCGAGCTTTACATGAAGATGGAAAGCTTAAGTTATCTGGCTTTGGCCGTTTTGACGTAAATGAAAAAAAGCCTAGAAGGGGTCGAAACCCTCAGACGGGTGAGTCTATGACTATTGAAGGTCGAAAAGTTGTCGGCTTTAAGCCAAGCCCTTTACTTAGAGCAAGGGTTAATGGACAATCTTTAGAGGGTTTAAAAGAGGATTGGAATGATTAGTAGTTCAACAAGCTTAGATTCAAATGGTGGGTTTTTTATCTCCTTAGAGGATGAGTTAGAAACTCAGTTTGAAAAAATCCCAGATCGTTTGAATTTTAAGATTGGTGATGCTGCTGAGATTTTAGGTGTTAAAGCCTATGTCCTAAGGTATTGGGAATCAGAATTTGATTCTCTAAAGCCAAAAAAGTCTAAGAACAACCAGCGTATGTATTCGCGCAGGGATATTGAAGCATTGCTGATGGTAAGAAAACTCCTTTATAAAGATGGGTTCTCCTTGGCTGGAGCCAAAGGTGCTTTAAGAAAGCTTAAAAAAGAGCTCATTAACGGAACCGAAGAGAAGGCGTTTCGTGTATCAATAAAACAAGACTTAGATGAGCTTTTTAAACTCATACAAACAGCAAAGAAGAGTATCATTTACTGACAGGACATGGGTCCGGCGACTAAAAACCTGTTTCTTTTTGATATTTTTAGAATATCCGATAAGTTTTTATGAAAAAAATGGCTTATATCCTTTTTACGACAACATTGATGACTGCTGGTTGCCAAACAACCTCTTTTTCAAATCCGCCAAAATTTTCTTCTTCAAAAAAAAGTATAAACTCTGGATCGACTCAAAGAAACAACAATTCATTGTATCAAGAGCCATTTGAATTAGAGGGCAAAAGAGTCAATAAATACACAATAGTTAGAGAGCCTATGTCCTGGGCGGAAGTATCTAACAAAATTTACGAAAATGACCATGAAGAATCAATAGCGTTTTTAAAGAGGATTAATTTTAATCGTGTTCCTGAAGTTGGTGATGTTATTTACTTTGATGATATCCGAATGAAGCATATGGAAAAACCTTTTGA
>CALGNA010000017.1 GCA_937958795.1 uncultured Bdellovibrionales bacterium
TGCTCTTTTTAATTCAAATAAGATAGTATGATAAAAAAATCACAAGACTAAGAATCGGGTTGAGATTAAAAGGATTACAATATGGGAAAAAGCTGGAAGAACCCTGCAAAAGTGGCTAATGCCGCAAAAAAAGGTATTCAAATATCTAAAGTTGCAAAAGAAATTGCTGTAGCTGCTAAACTTGGCGGCGCTGATCCAGAAGGCAACCCACGTTTAAGACTTGCATTAACCGCAGCAAGGTCTATTTCATGCCCAAAAGACACTATTGATAGAGCTATAAAAAAAGGCTCTGGACAACTTGATGACGGTGCTATGTTTGAGGAGGTTTTATACGAAGGATTTGGACCTCACCAAGTAGGAGTTCTGGTCCTGTGTCAAACTGACAATCGTAATCGCACAAGCCCCGAAATGAAAACCTTATTTTTAAAATCTGGTGGCCGTATGGGTGACCCAGGAAGTATTGCTTGGATGTTTGAAAGAACAGGGATCATTAAAGCAACACATACAGATGTCTCTCTTGATCTTGAAATGGAAGCACTCGAAGCTGACGCTGGTGATGTTACGGAAGAAGATAAAAATGACACATCACTAACAGCTACTTTTTATACTGATTTACCCCAGTTAGATGCTCTAAGACAAAACCTCATAAAACGTGGCTGGGAAATTGAAGTCTTTGAACCTGGCTACAAACCAAAAAGTGCCTCACCTGATTTAACAGAAGAACAACTCCAAGAACTAGGAGAGTTTTTAAGTAAACTTGATGATCATGATGATACCTATAGAGCTTATACTCAATTAGATTAATACTAACTACTGTTTTAGGTTCATAAGCTCATAAACTTGAGCATAAAGTTTTAATTGTTTTAGCATTGAATACAGACCATTTGAACGGCTTGGTGATAGATTTTCAGACAAGCCTAAATCTATTAGAAAATCAGGAGAATGTTTTAAAATTTTTGCAGGCTCTTGATGTTGGTAAATTGAAACAACCACGCCAACTAATCCTTTTGCAATAAGAGCATCGCTATTTGCTTTAAAACTCAAAATATTACTTTTCTCATCGTAAAATGACTTAAGCCAAACCTGTGACTGGCAACCGCTCACACGCAACTTATCTTCTTTTTCTGCCTCACTTAAAGTTGAGCTCTCTTCTAGGTTTTTACCTTTTTGGATAATCCACTTGTATTTATCTTCCCAATCCTTTAATTGTGTAAAGATTTTTTTTAAATAATCCACACGGGCTTCGATACTTTCAAAATTCGTTTCCATAGCTGTGGCCCATCTCACACATTAAGGGAGTTATCAATGAACAAACTTTTCTCATCTGCAGGAATAAAACTTTTATGCGCTCTAAGCCTTATAACATCAGGCTTATTATTTTCTGGTTGTGAAACACTACAACAGACCTCAGGAGCTATCATTGGCGGGCTCGTTAACGGAGCTGCAACAGGGCCATTGGGTGCTGGAGAGGTTTCTCAGGGGCTCAAAGAAGCCCTAAGTGTTGGAATTAAAGAAGCCGTCTTCTCTGTTAATAAAAAAGATGGCTACCTTGGAAACCCTCTTGTGAAAATCCCTTTCCCTCCAGAAGCTCTTAAAGTTGAAAAGACCTTGAGATCCCTTGGCTTAAACTCCTTGTGTGACAACTTTGTTACTTCACTTAATAGAGGCGCTGAAGACGCTTCAGCTCAAGCCTTAAACCTCTTTACAGGAGCCATCACGAGTATGAGCATTAAGGATGCAATGAGTATTTTATCTGGACCTCAAAATGCGGCTACTCAGTACCTTAAAGCTCAAACCCAAACAAAGCTAGAAAGTGCCTACAAGCCCATCTTAAGCTCAGCCTTAGATAAGTCCTCAGCAACCAAGTATTGGGCAGAAATGGCTTCTCAGTACAACAGAATCCCACTAGTAAAGCCAATGCAGGCTGACCTCACAAGTTACGCAACTGACAAGGCTCTAACGGGTCTGTTTTCATTGGTAGCCCAAAAAGAGGCGGATATACGTGAGAATCCAGTTGCCAGAACAAGCGCTCTTCTTAAAAGAGTCTTCAGCGGTACTGGCTCTTAAGTTTAAGTTTAGAAAAGGAAAGGCTGCAATTCAATGCAGCTGAACCTTTGCAAATCTGTGATTTAGCTGATTATTTTTAGTTATTTATGCGGATTTGAGCAGAAAAAGATTGCCAGACATGGATTTATACATTAATTCATTGTCTTTGATTATGTGCTATAAGGAGCCCATTGAATGAGTAAAGCTCAAAGAATTCGTCCAAAATTTAAGACTCAAAGAAGACTTGGTTGTGAACTTCCAGGACTTGGAAAACCAGGTGCATTGGACCGTAAACCTTACCCACCGGGTGAGCATGGTTCAAAAAGAAGAAAGTATTCTAACTTTTGTCTTCAACTAGAAGAAAAACAGAAAATACTTTTCCATTACGGATTACGTGAAAAACAATTAAGACGTTTCATTAGAGACTCTAAAAGTGGATCTTCTGCAAACTGGGTTAATAAGCTTGCTGGCTTATTAGAGCGCAGACTTGATAATCTTTTGTTTCGTATGAACTTTGCACCAAGCATTAGATCTGCAAGACAAATGATTAGCCACGGTTTTGTCCTTGTTAATGGTAAAAAAGTGACTATCGGTTCTGCTGTTTTAAAGCCAGGCGACACAGTAAGCTTAGCTCCTAAGGGATATGAGCATCAGTGTTACATGCAATCTCAAGAGAGCCCAAGACTTGAAATTCCTGACTATGTAACTATTGAAACTGAAGATTCTAAAAGAATTGGTAAAGTTATTACAAACCCAGGTTTGGATGCGATCCCATTTGCTTTCTCTTCAGGTTTATTTACTGAGTACTACTCACTAAGAAAAGCTTAAAACGGATAGAGTCTTTTTTCTAAAATTTAATATGTTCGTTTCAAAGCCTACTTGTAATAAGTAGGCTTTTTTTTGCTTATCTATTTAAAACATTTACTCAAAACATAAACCCAATATACAAGCCCAATAAACAAGCACAATAAGCAAACCCCAATCAGCGACGGACGGAGCCGATAAACCAACAACCGACCAACAAACTCACCGGCGACTGACAAAGCCTGGTTATAGGCACTCACCCGCCTTTACTTAAAATGCACCTGATATGCTAAGCTAAAATATAAGCAAAAAAACTAAGATATAAAGCTAGAATGTAAATCAATATGCGTCCGCTAAACCAATGTATTCAGCTTAAAAACACAAAATATGTATAATAATTCACCTAGATGAACACCACTAAGTGTCTAATATCTTATTCTAAAATCAAAACGAGTTTACTAACAGTAATCTTTTCAAGTTTAGTTCACTAAGCTTAAGTTTAAAAAACAGGGAGCAAAACATACAAAAGACTCACTAACAAAAATTAAAAATTCTTTAAAGGAGAACAAAATGAAATTTTTAACAAACCTAGTGATCTTAGCAGCCCTTTCTTTAAGCTTTTGTGTAACAAGCATGGCTTCAAACTACGAAGTTACTGATCAATCTGATCTCATCATTGAAACACCTTACAAACTAAATAAGATTACCTTATTTGAAAGCAAAATCATGGTCCCCTGCTACGGTCCAAGATTAGAAGACCTTAATGTCTTTAATACCAGACAGAGCCGTGACTATTTTGTTGCCTATAACTCTTCAGATCCAAGAAACCTAAATCAACTCAAATCAGAATTGGCTGCTACAATAGCTCAAGAAGTTATCGCAAAGAAAAACTCTGGTGCAGAACTAACTGAAGAAGAATCCTACATATACGAAGCTTATACGAACGCTTTCCTCGGACCCGTTTGCCAAGCATTTTCTTACGAAAATCGTGAAACAGTTATTTATGCACTTGGTGGCACGGAAAAAGATATTACAGTTAAAGGCTTTCCAATAAATATGGCTTCTGAGCTCACTGTAAGAGTTGAAAGCATAGAGTTAGGCTTTGAAGAAACAATGAACAGGTTAAGATCTGTTTTCTAAGAACTTTAGTTTTACAATACTGATACTTATAGCCAGAGGGAACTCTGGCTTTTTGCATTGACATACAAATGTATTCTTAATACCGACTAAATAATATATACAATACTACTGTTAACACATGCTAGAGCCTTGTATTTAAGTAAGGTTTTTAAATTTATAAGAAGTCAAATATTGAAAAAAATATCTCTAAATCTGTACCTTGCATAGCACTTTCAATTTCTTCATAAGTATAAAAAATATGATCTCCTGAGTATGATGAATATACAGAAGTTTTTATTTGATTTTCCTTTGTGCTAGTTTTATGAATACTTAAGGCTGAAAACATAAAACCACCCAAAGAAACGCATGCGTGCCGTAAGAAAACAGCTTGAATTATAAAACCACCGGGTGCTGGAGCAACACAAGCGATGCTTGTCATGATTGAGCCAGAAATAATTCCAACAAGGTCAAATGCACCATAAATTTTTTGTAGGTAGTTTTTTGTCTTTACAAGTTTTTTCAAATTTCTTGCATATGCTTGACTTGATAAGTTTTCTCTCTGGATTATAAAATCATCAATTAAACCATAATTGTTATTTTTTTTATCAAGATTCAGTATTTCATTCCTAAAGTTTTTAATATAACTTGCAATAAGTGGCCTTAAGCTTCCGTTATCAAAATCACCGGAGTTTATTCTCTCAAGAGCAACAGTGATTGTATCATTTCTTAGGTACAATAAGTTTTCGTCAATTGGAATATAGTTTGGTTGAAGTACTACTGATTCTAAGAAGTCTACTAATGCTTTATCTGTTTTTTGCATAAGAATAAATGATTCGCTAAATTTAGAATTTAAAGCACCTAGATAGTCAGAAAAATTAATATTTTGACCCTTAAGAAAATAGTAAATTGACTCTCCCATCAAATACTTTTTGCTGTATTGTTTTTTAAAAAAGAGGCTCTTCTCTCTGAATTTTTCTCTATAACAGTTATGAAAAGGAAAATAAGCTCTTTCTCTAAAGCTAGAAGAATAACTGACAAGTTCATCAGTACATTCTTCAAT
>CALGNA010000018.1 GCA_937958795.1 uncultured Bdellovibrionales bacterium
CGACAAGATAGGGGAAGTTCAGATAGCTTTGTAAGTAGCAGTAGGAGCAATTAAAGTGGCACTGTTGCCCCAAGTTTAGGACAAAGTAATTACAGCAGACAAGTTTTGAATTTTTACCGGGGCAGGCTTTAAAAAATTTACCTTGGTATGGTTTCAAGAACACATTTTTTTTACTATCTGAAAACTGTTTAGAAGATAGGGTAGAGTGAGTTTTAGATTCTAAGTCTTTTAGTTCTTTGTTATCGAGGAATTTAAATTCAGCATCTGGATACAGTGATTTAATTCTATTTATGATAGGAGATGAGTGGCTTTCTGGATGAATATAGACATTTTCAATTTCAAGGTTCTTCATGAAAAAGACCCTCGATCATATTACTCTGGTTTATGAGATGGTTTTGTAGTTTTTGAATATGTGATTTTTGGGCCAGATTGCATTCTAGTTTCAAGTAAGTCTTATCTCCTGACCTTATCCAAGATGATCTAACATAGGGAGGTAGGGAAATTTGTTTGGCTAGTAAATCTCTTTTGCTGTCTTCAGTTGAAGTTGCTGGGTGTGCCATTTTATAGAGTTTACTATAGACTTGAGCGCTAGTGTCTTTGTTCTTTGTGAGAAGATCCAGAATAATATCAGACCTACCTAGATTCATAAAATCAACACACCACTCAAGGCACTGAATGCTCTGGCTATATGAAAGGCTAAGCTCTGAAAATAAACTTAAAAAATGAGAGCTGTTATCATTTTTGCCAAGTCTTTTAAGGGGCTGTAGGTCTCTGGGTTTCCATTTTTTAGATGCTACGTATTCTTGGAACTTATGAGGAGCTCGAAGGAGTGCTGATGCAATCTCATCAAGATGTTCATTGTAATGATAATTATATATTTTCCAAAAGCTTGAGACTTGATCAGGGTGTTTATCTTTAAATTTATAAAAAATGGAACAGAGGTCTCCAAAGCTTAGGCGGGGATAGAGAGAGAAGAGTGCTCTACCTAGAATTTTGGTGCTTAAATCAACTGAGCTAAATTCATGGCTTCCGGCAGAGACTAAATATGGGCCCCAAGTAAAGTTTGGCAGGTCTAAGTTTGTGAGTTTTTTGCTGAGAATTTCCACAGTTTTTCATAAACGGATTGAATGTGGGGGTCAATGTAGAGTGGAGCCTTAGTTGAGTGTTATAGAACTTTATTGATTTAAATAAGCTAATAATTTTAACTATTTAAAAAATACTTGATCTTGTCCTGAATATATCGGATAATTAAGGGACATGGTCAAGCGTTTATCAAATCCACTACGTGGTAATAGTTTTTTTCTTTTTGGTGCACGAGGAGTTGGTAAATCAACCTTACTAAAGCATTTATTTCCTCAAGGTGAGGTTTTTTGGATAAATTTATTGAACCTTGAAACCCTAGACAGATACTCACTAGATCCACAAGAGCTATACTCTGAAATTATAGCCTATCAAAAAAGCACACATAAAGATATTTGGGTTGTTATAGACGAAATACAAAAATGTCCAAAATTATTAAATATAGTTCATCAGGTTGTTGAGGAGTTGCCACGGGTAAAGTTTGCTTTGACTGGATCAAGCGCTCGAAGGTTAAAGCAAAAAGGTGTAAATATGCTTGCCGGCAGAGCTTACGTGGAGAGCTTAAGTCCATTTACTTATAAAGAACTTGAAGTTGAATCTCAATTTGATTTGAATCGCTCTTTAAGGTGGGGAGATTTACCCAAGACTCTTTCTTTGGAAAGCGATGAAGAGCTAGTCACTTACCTAAGGAGCTATGCACTAACTTATATTCATCATGAGATCCAAGAAGAACAATGGGTTAGAAAGTTAGATCCTTTTAGGGCTTTTTTACCAATTGCTGCACAAATGAACGCTAAGCCATTAAATTATAGTAAAATCTCTAGAGATGTTGGGGTCGACTCAACAACTATCAAATCTTATTATAATATTTTAGAAGACACACTTTTAGGTTTTCATCTTAGACCCTTTCATGAGTCAGTCAGAAAACAACAAAATAAATCTCCAAAATTTTATTTTTTTGATACTGGTGTAAAGCGTTCTTTGGAAAAAAAGCTAACACTGAGTTTAGAAGAGCGAACATATGAGTATGGTGAGGTTTTTGAGCATTGGATTATTTTACAATTTATAAGACTGGAATTATACCTAAAAAAAGATTATGAATTTTTTTATTTAAATACAAAAGATGGGTTAGAAGTTGATTTAATTGTTACAAGACCAGGTAATAAAAGTTTATTTATAGAAATAAAATCAACAAAAAAAATTAAGAAAGAGCATTATCAAAACTTAAAAAAAATTCAGAAAACTTACAAAGAAAATGCAGAGTACTATCTGATTTCTCAAGATGAGGTGCCAAAGGTACTTGATAATAATATTGAGGCTTTGCACTGGAAAGACGCTCTAGACAGGATTTTTAAACTGGATTAGAAGAACAAGTTTAAAAATTTTTATTCAAAATTAAACGGAAATCTTGTGATAAAACTAGCACCTTTGAAAGGTTTAAATTGTGTTCTATTTACAACATCGATAAGGCACTGATGGAGACCTTGATCCTCTAGATTTGCAGACTCAACACGTGTTTCTTTTACTGACCCAGAGTTGAGGAGTTTAAATGTGAGTACAACTTGGCCTTTTGAACCTGGTGATTTTCTTAAGAAATTTTCATAGCACTCTTGGAATGCCTTTTGTTTAGCCAAGAAAACTTTATCAATAGTATTTTGAGTGAGCTCAGTCTTGAGTTCTTTTTGATTTATTGGATGAGATTGGTTTAAGTGATCATTTGTAAGGTCTAAATCTAAGTGAGGACTTGTTGAAATACTAAGCCCTTTTTGAAGAATATTTTTTAGATGATCAGTACTAATGTCATTTTGCGGGATGCTCATTTTGTTCTGAGATAATAAGTAGGTTTGACCATTGCTTAAGACTTCAATTTTATGACTTATATCTTTTGGGTCTGAAATGATACTCCAAGTAACCTGATCTGTGGCATAAAGTCTTGTGTCCGCTTTTTTTCCTTTTCCAGCAGTTTTAACGTATTTAAAAGTGCCAGGACCAGCAAAGGAAAATGTTAGGGCATCAATATTGTTAGTATTTGTTTTTATTTCTACTGTGCTATCTGAGGTTTCTAGATAAAGAGTTGAGTTTTCTAATAACTTTAAAGGAGTTTTAGGGTTCAGTATAAAGTCTCCACTCGGAGAGTAGAGCCCTATGGTTCCAGTATTTTTTTTGATGTATAAAAAATCTGCAGTTGAAGATGTTTTTTGTGTGAGCCACAGGGAGGATCTACCATCTAAAATCCAAGGTGTTAAAAAAGAGAAAACACCTATAAGGCTTATAATAAAAGCTAAACTAAAAACTTGTTTGGTTTTTAAACTCACTAAGAATTGTACCTACTGAGCTTCTGGTAGTTTTTGAGTATTAGCATCAGGTGTTGGTTCTGCAGGAACTGCTGGAGTTTTTAAAGCTTCTGTGTCTGTAGTAGCACCCTGAGTTTGAGGAAGCGGCGGGATATAACCATCAACTGAGCTCTTTGATCCACCTGTAGATAAGATACCCAAGGTTAAGCAGGTTCCAGAGAAAACAACAGCAAGTAAAGTAGTGAGTTTAACAAGGAAGCTAGAGCCGCCAGTTGAACCAAAGAGGCTACCACCGCCGCCGCCGCCCATTAGGACTGCGCCGCCTTTCGAATCCTGCATAAGGACTACTGCGATTAACAAAATGGCTACTATAATATGAATAACTGAAATAAAAGATGTCATGACTCTTGTTATCTCATATGGGCTTGAGATGACAAGGCATAAAGGGCTGCTTTTTTAAGACTTTTTATGTATTTTATGTTCTTTTAGTAGGTTTTTGGTCATTTTGTGGTTTTTTTTGAGGAGAGTAAGTTTGAGTCAGGGACGGTTTATCGTATTTGAAGGTTTAGATGGATCTGGGAAATCAACGCTCATCAAGGCTTTGGCAGACTTGTTGGAAAAAGAATCCAGGGCGCATATTGTGACGCGGGAGCCAGGAGGAACGAAGCTTGGTGAAAAGCTTCGAGATGTGCTTTTGGACAGAAAGTTAAAAGGACAAATTTCCCCTAGGTCGGAGCTTTTACTCTACGAAGCAGCCAGGTCAGAGCACGTGTTGCAGGTTTTAATTCCCAAAAAAGAACAGGGCTTTTTTATTTTATGTGATCGCTATAAAGACAGTTCAACTGCTTTTCAGGCATACGGAAGAGGTTTGAAAATTGAGGATGTTGAGTATTTAAATAACTGGGCAACATATAATTTTAATCCAGACATGGTTGTCTTTTTAAATGCAGACCTAAAAGAGCAACAGAGTAGCTTTTCAAAACGTGACAGTTTGGATCGCATTGAACTAGAGGCTCATGACTTTCATGAGCGTGTTCAAATGGGTTTTTTAAAAATGTCACAAGACAAATCTTGGTTTGAATTAAAGGCATTTTCTAAGCCTGAAGAAATGGCGCAAAAAGTTTGGAGTAAATGGAAAGAATTAGGGTGGATCTAAATAGACAAGAATTTTTGGTGAGGCTGCTATGAATTTAAGGGAATCCATTTATGGACATGTGGACCTGATAAAACAGTGGGACAAAATTCAAGGTAGAATTGATAGCCCTGTTGTTTTATTGTCTGGTCCAAAAGGTGTTGGAAAGAAGCTGTTGTTTGATTCGTGGGCTCAAGATTACTTGTGCCAAGAGGCTTTCACAGCATGTGGTGTTTGTTTCTCATGTAAACAAGTGTCGAGTAAAGATCATTCCTTTATGTATATTGCACCTTTGGATAAAAAATCTATTGGAGTTGATGAGGCCAAGGAAGTGGCTAGTTTTTTAAGACTTAAAAAAGATGAGCATGAAAAGCGGGTTGTGATATTGTCAGATATTCAAAGGATGACCCCACAAGCAGCAAATAAAATGCTTAAATTTATAGAAGAGCTTCCGGAGCGAACCCTTTTTATAATGTCTGTTCCAACAATAGATCTTGTTTTACCAACAATTCGATCAAGAGCTTTGCACTTAAAAGCTAAGCCTTTGGAGCTAGAAGAGGTCATGCTAGCTTTGGAAAACAAAGAGTCGCAAATGGACCCCGCTTTTAAACCTGATTTTCTTCTGGGGCTTTTAGGTTTATCCTACTTATGGGAAGTGGATGAAGAGTTTTCTCCTTCTCCCTATGTTGAGTTTGGTTCAGACTATAGTGAGCATTATAAGAGTCGCGATAAGTATAAGAGAAAAGATTTAGAAGCTATATTTTTAAAGGCTCTTTGTGAAAAAAGAGCGAATTTAAAAAATGTATTGGAAAACCAAAATGACAGTGAAATTGAATCCTATTTAGAGGAGATGAAATTTTTAGTTCAGTCTTTTAAATCTTTAGGAAGAACAGATGATATGCAGCTTTTGTGGGATCAAAAGTTTATGAATTTAGCTTCTTACTAAAGTCATCTATCAAAAAGAATGGAGTTAATAGGTCATTTTCTTGGTTGAAGATTTTTTACTTATAAAAAGCAAAATGCTTAAAATTAAAATCCAAGCTGTTATATAGCTTATATCAATTTGCTCATTTTTCCCAGGAAGAGGTAGCATAAGGATGCCAAATATAAAAACGAAAACAAGAATAGGATATTTGAAGAGATCTTGGTTCATTTTTAACTTTTCATAGTGAGTGAGAAAGAAAAAACTAAGTCCGTGTGTTGTGAAAAAAAGTACAGACGCACAAAAGGCACCGCAGAGAAAAGCTTGTTGGTGAAAAAACGAATGATAAAATGGAATTTGAGTTTCAAAAAATGAAAATCCAAACTGCGGGCATATCATAAGGCTTAATAAAAAAGATAAAATCATGAGAGAGGTATACTTGAAAAGCAGAGAGGGTTTTGCAGGCTCTATGTAATGATGAGCTTTATTTAAAATAAGGTTTTTAAGAGGTTTATTCATTTATCTGCTCCTCTGATGTTTTATTGTTCTGTTCCCTGTTGTTAGGTTCGGCCGCAAACTCAAGTTTTAGCTTACGGATGCCTCGAGATAAGATTTTCCTTAAATTTGAATCTTTTAAGTTCATCTTTTTTGCAATGACAGGGTTTGTAAGTCCCTCTTTATATTTATAAAGAAGAGAAGATTTGTAAGGTTCTTTTAGTTTTTCAATAAAAGAGTAAAGGGACTCTGACTTTAGGTTTGAGTTATGAGTAATGTTTTGATTTGATTCTGATCGGTCCGAAATATACTGTAAGTAGTTTTTTTTATGCTCATATCTCCGGTACTTATCAATAATGGTATTTTGAGCAATACTATAGAGCCAAGTTGAAAACGAAAGATCATTTTTAAATGTAGGAGCTTTTTTATAGACCTTTTCCCATACGAGTTGAAAGCTTTCTTCTGCAAGCTCTCGAGAGTAAGATTTGTTTATTAAAAAACCCATAAGTTTTGCCTCGTATCTTCTATAGAGTTCATCAAAGGCTTTGGTTTGGCCTTTTAAGAGCTCAGAAACAAGTTGAGTGTCTTCTAGTGATGATAGTGTTTCTATTTCTGGACATTTCATAAACTCTATAACCTAATACGTTTCTAGATTGGTTTTTGTGACAGGCTTACGTTTTTATAGGAATCAGCAGAGTTTGTCACAATAAAGTCTCTTGAGACGTATTAGGGGTGTATGAAGAATTTTATTGTATTTATAGTTTTGAGTTTTATAGGAGTAGGCATTGTTCAGGCACACCCTACAAGCTATGAAGGTGGTTTTTCCTTGATGGGAGAAATGAGCCCTCGCTCTAAGCAATTAACCTTTATATACTCTCCTTATTATTGGCTAGGCCTAGGAGCTGTTGTTTCTGAGATGAGAGCAGATGAGGATGATCCAAAAGAAGAGTCCTATATTTATGGTGCACAAATAGGATGGCTTGCGAAGCGGTGGAACTTAGAGGAAGCCCAGGCAAACCTGTATTTTGTTGGTGGTCCGGGTTGGGCTGTTCAAAAAGGCCTTTATGAAAACGAGGGTCTTGTATATCGCTACGGAGTACAGGCAGATTATGAAACTCGACGTATTTTTACTTTTGTAAGATTTATAGAGGCTCGATACTTTAAGGGTCATGCTGTAGTGGATAATAAGATTGATTTGGCTGTTGGGTTTGCTCCCTATTTAGCTGAATTTAAAGAATTAAACTCTTGGTTTATTTTAGAAGCTTCAGCAGATAGTGAGTTTGAAGAGGTAAGTTTTACACCAACTTTAAAGTTTTTTTATAAAAACTATTTGTGGACTGTAGGTCAGAGTTTACGGGGTGCGACTCAGCTTGGGTTTATGGTTAGGATTTAGCTGGCTGATAAATAATGTAGTGGATAGAGTATGTATAAAAAAATGTATAAAAGTCATATTTATTAATAAGTAGGAGATAGTAATGAAAGTATATAATTTGGGATTTTTGATTGTTGTTATAAGTTTAATGACGACTCAGGCTTTTTCAAAGTCTGTAAATGAGAAACAAAAAAATCAGGATCAAGCTAAATTATTAAAGCTTGAAAGTGTCAGTCCAAATATTGTTAAGAAAATTACTGTGAATGGTATGGTCTGCTCTTTTTGTGCTAGCAGTTTAGAGAAGAAATTTTTAAAGGCTCCAGAGGTAAAAAAAGTAGATATCAAATTAGAGGATAAGTATGTAAAGGTAAGCTTCAAGCCTGGGTATAATTTATCTGATAAAAAACTAACGAGTATGATTTCAAAATCTGGATTTAAAGTAAAAGAGATTGCAGTGACTCAAGGTAAGTTAAAGGACCCGGTTGCTTTGTTAGAACCAAAGCCATCATTAAAAAAGAAATTTCCAAGTAAGTTTCCAAAAGGTTCTGAGACTAAGTGAAAAACTCAGGTTTTAATAAAAGTTTAGGGCTCTCATATTTGTCTTTATTTACTTCTCTTGGAACTATTTTTTGCTGTGCTTTACCCGCTCTCTTGGTCTCAATTGGTTTAGGAGCAACTTTTGCTAGTTTGGTAGGCGTTTTCCCTCAAATTGTATGGTTGTCAGAACACAAGGTATTGGTTCTGAGTCTATCTGGGGTTTTAATAGCAAGTAGCTTTATATTACTTTATTTAAATCGGAACGCTCCCTGTCCCATTGATCCTGATTTAGCCAAAGCTTGTCGATTTTCACGTAAGTGGTCTATAAGAATCTTGGTGCTATCTTCAGTTTTTTGGTTTATAGGTTTTGCGTTTGGAGTTATAGCGCCTTTTGTTTTATAGTTTGATTATGCTTTAATTCATTTAGTGTTGTAAGTACTGTTTAAAATATGGTTTAGGAAGATAAGAGGTTATGTAAGGATGAAAAAAAGAAGTTTAATTTTAAAACTCATCATTGGGGCTGTGGCTTTTGTCATGCTTCAGTCTTGTTCTTCAAGTAAGCAGAGTCAAAATGACAAAATTTTTAATATCACTGTAGATGGCGAGGGTTATCATCCTTCTGAAATTAAAACATCACAAGATGAAGTTATCTTAGTCTTTACGAGAATAACAGAAGATACCTGTGCTCGAGAAGTTATAAATGAAGAGCAAAACATCAATAGAGAGTTGCCTTTGAATGAGCCAGTTAAAATTAAATTTGATATGAAAAACTCACAAGAAGTTACTTTTGGATGTCATATGAATAAAATGTTTCAAGCTGTGATTGTAAAAAGGTGAGTATAAATTTAACGGATCATAATTTAAAATGGATAGATGTTCACACTCATTTAGAAATGCTTGAAGGCGAGACTTCAGATGTTTTGAAGCGAGCAAAACTAAATGGAGTCGAGCAGGTTGTAAATATTGGGACCTGTAGTGAGGATTTGCCTAAGGTTTTAGCTACAGCACAAAAATTTTATCCAGTTGTTGCTTGTACGTTAGGTGTTCATCCTCATGATGCAAAGGATTTTGATAAAGCTAGGGGCTTTATTCAGTCTCACTATAGTGAGAAGGAAGTCGTAGCTTTAGGTGAGATGGGTTTAGATTATTATTATGAGCATTCTGATAGGCTGGTTCAACAAAAAGTTTTTGAAGAACAGTTGCAGTGGTCTGTTGATTGGGATCTGCCGGTTGAAATACACACAAGAGATGCTGAAGAAGATACACTAAATATGCTTAAGAAATTTAATGGTAAGGTTACAGGAATCTTGCATTGCTTTACTGGCTCTACTCAACTTGCTGAAGAAGCTTTGGCTTTGGGGCTCAATATATCTGTCAGTGGTGTTTGTACTTTTAAAAAAGCGGAGAGCTTAAGAGAAACACTCAGGATTGTTCCTTTGGAACGAATGCACCTTGAGACAGACGCTCCATTTTTAGCTCCAACTCCTCAGCGTGGGAAAAAGAATGAACCTGCCTTTGTTATGCATACGGCTCATTTTCTGGCTGAATTAAAAAAAGTGAGTTTGGAAGATTTATCTTCACAAATGAAGCTAAATACCTATGGTTTGTTTAAAAAACTACCAGTTATCATTTAGGTGGATATAAACTAACTATTAGCCACACCTTGGTCTTGTCGACTGAGATCTTGAAAATTTAAGAGTGCTTAAGTATTCACCGACCAGGTGAGATTATTTGATCCGAAGTGTAAATCACAAAGGATCAAATTTAATGCCATTCTCTTATATAAAGTCAGCAATTCAGTTTACAAAAGTTATAGTTTTAATGTTGATGCTTGGAGCAGGTGTATCAGGACTGAGACACCGCAAATATTGAAGTGTCAGAGTTTCATTTTATCTTAATATAGTTGCCTTAAAATGAGAAAATGTATTTATAATTAGTGAGTAGATACCGAGTATTTATTTTGAGTAGCAACATCAAGATTAAATATAAAGGTATTATAAATGTTAAAGTTAAAGTTAAAGTTAAAGTTACTAATTATGTTAGTAAGCTTTGTGGGGTTAATACTGTTCAGTATGTCGGCTGTAGCAGTGCCAACTTATATGGTTTATCAGGGCCAAGTGTTTGATCCAAGTGGAATGCCGCTTGAGGATGCAAGTGTGGATTTTAAGGTGAGCATCTATGCCCCTGGCGGATCTTGTTTGTTGTATGAAGAAGATCATACGGGGAAAAACATGTCTAATTCGGGCGGAGTCTTTTCGCTAGAAGTCGGAACAGGGACAACAACAGGAAGTGATCCAGGTATTGGTTTGTATCAAGCCTTCAACGCCATCGATAGTGGTGGAGTTGGCTGTTATGCAACACCAGGTCAGTTTGATAAAAGAGAAGTGGTCGTAGAGTTTACAACAGCCAGTGCAGGAGCTGTAAGCTTAGCAAGTCAGAAGTTAGATAGTGCGCCTT
>CALGNA010000019.1 GCA_937958795.1 uncultured Bdellovibrionales bacterium
TAACATTTGCTCATAAATACGAACAATCACGGGTGCCATTTTTTCAGTTATGGTTCCCGCAACAATCATTAAGTCTGATTGTCTTGGAGAAAATCGAACAACTTCAGCTCCAAAGCGAGCTAAATCATATCGTGGACCCATGACAGACATTAGTTCTATTCCACAACAAGCTGTTCCATACGGCATAGGCCATAGAGAATTTTTTCGACCCCAAGCAATTATGGATTCTAGTTTTGTTGTTAACGCAAAAGAACGAGACTCGTCGACAAGCCCTTCAGAAGAAGTATAAGACTCTGAACTCATTTAGTAGACCTCTATTGATAAACTTTGAGCTATCATGACTTGCAAACCCTGTCATCTAGCTTTCATAATTTGAAAATAACCATCAACTATAGTATAGATTATTTTGACACTCTGAAACCTAAGTAAGTGACGTCTAAGTTGATATCCAAACGAATCTCATGTGAACTTTATGCTCAGCTCCTTCTTGTTAAGATATAAACCTATTTACAAAACTCTTCGTGCACACAAGCGCATCACTTTTGTTGGAATGGGTTCTCTTATTTTGACAAATATTTTTGACGTACTGCCTCCTCTTTTAATAGGCAAAGTCGTCTCTCTTATCATTTCAGACCCAAATGACCTTAAGCCCATAGTGATCACTCTAGCCCAGCTAGTTGCAGTGACACTTTTTACCATGTTCTTCAGGTACCAATGGAGACTTCACTTTGGACAACTTCAACACAAAGCGGCCGCATACCTTAGAACAAAAATTATAAGCAAATCTCTTAAACTAAACCCTGTTCAAAAAGCATCTGAACAAACGGGTCACTTTATGACTCTTTTAAACCAAGATATTAGCGCTTTTAGAACAGCTGTTGGCCCAGGAATGGTTATCTTATTAGATGGCCTAACTTTAAGCCTTTTTATCCCTTTCATGATGTGGAGAATAAACCCACAATGGACCCTATTAAGCTTATGTTTTTTTCCATTTATTCCATTTTTTACCAAATGGCTGGTCACTCAAATTCGAACCCTCTCTAAAATCAACCAAGAGCATCACTCTATTTTAACTGAAAACCTTGAAGAAAGCATTCAAGGCATGAAAGTCATTAAGTCTTTCCAGCTGGAACAGAGCAGAAACAAAAGCTTTTCAAGAGCAAGCCAAAATGCTCTTGAAAGTGGCTTAAATCTTTATTCAAAGGATATTTTGTTCTCACCTCTGTTTGAAGTTTTTATGGCCTTAGGAGTTGGTGTCTTTCTCTTTTTAGCCTTACCTGATGTTTATGGTAAACCAGAACAAACAGGTCAGTTGTTGGCTTTTTTCCAATACCTACAAAGAATGACCTGGCCTCTTGTAGCACTCTCGTATTGCCTTAGTATGACCGAAAAAGGGATTGTCTCACACAACAGAATTAGCAAATTCTTAGACCTAGAAGATCTAACTGTTGATATTTCTGAGTTAGAAGACACACTTGGCTCAAAAAATGACTTACTGCAGGCTAAAAATCTCAGCTATGAATACCCTGATGATCAAAACACAAAAGACCCATATCCAAAGGATATAAAACTCCATTCTCCAAACCAGCCTTCATCCTCACTTTTGTCTTCATTAAGTTTTAATATTGCAAAAGGTCAGCACACCGCCTTTATTGGCCCAACTGGCTCAGGGAAAACAACCTTGCTCAATTTACTATTAGGACAACTCTCACCCTCAAAAGGGTCTATATCGTGGCAAAATACTTCAACTCAAAACCTGTCTATAGCCTTCCAAAAGCCCTTTATTCTAAATGCTAGTCTCATAGATAACTCAAAGAGTTTTTTTAAACACTTTGAAAATACGAGTTTTTATAAAAACCTCTCTTCAACTGAACTAGCTAAAGAAATCTTCGGCTTTAAAGATAAAGAACATACTTTACTCGGCGAAAAAGGAGCTCGAGTGAGTGGTGGCCAAAAACAAAGACTAGAGCTAGCTAGAGCTTTATCAAACCCACAAGTTAAAACTTTACTTTTAGACCACCCCTTATCAGCTCTTGACTCCACAACTAAAATTAAAATTATCCGTTCTTTAAAACTGTGGACAGAGAATCCTGATCATACTCTTCTTCTGTTTTGTCATGACCCAATTGATTTTCCATTTATTCAACAAAAGATCCTAGTATCATGAGTCTTTCAAAACAAAAATCTCATACAAAACTAGATAAAACCTCTAACAAAAAAAACTTAAACTCTGCTGAGTTAAAAAGTTTTTTTCAAAACTGCTGGGTTTATCTTAAAGAAGACAAATTAAAACTTTTTTGGATTGTTTTTTTAGCCTTAAGTACACTCATATTTAGAAGACTCCACATCATGGGTTTTGGCTGGGCAATTGATCTCGCATTGCAGTCTCGAAGCCAGAAAGGACTTCTTATGGCTGCTGGAGCCATCCTATTTGTTGGCCTTATAAAGTCTTTTCTTTTTTATAACTTTCAATTTTTAACTGTTCAAGTTGGCCTCAAAGCGGTTCATAAAATAAGAAAAAAAATCAATGATACCTTATTAAAATCAAAAGTTTCTATATTTAAAAACTACTCAAGCGGAAAGCTGATTACTCGTGTGTCTCATGACACTAAAGTCTTGGAAGATTTTTTCTGCTCTAGCCTCACTAGTTTTCCAATCCAAATTTTAGAAGTCTTCTCCATAGCAATAGCCTGCTTGATAATTCATCCTCAATTAACTCTTATCTCTTTAGCTATCTTTCCTGTTTTTTTAAAGTTATCTCTTTTAATTACGGAAAAAACCAAAAAAGTTCATATTATATCTAAAAAAGAACTTAGCAAAACAAACACCCTTGCACATGATATTGTACAAGGGTCGACACAAATTCAGTCTCTTAAATCTCAAAATCCATTTAAAGAAAAGTTTGAATCCTTAAATCAAAGCTATACAAAACTTCAAATTGATACCGTAAAACTTTCTGCCAAACTCTGGCCTATCATGGATGTTTTTCAAATCCTATCTCTTGTCTTATGCCTTTCCACAGGTGTTTATTTTATAAAAAACAATAGCATTTCCCCAGGGGAGTTTACAGCTTTCATTCTATTACTACGGAGTATTTTTCGCCCCACAAAAACAGCAATAGAAGAAGTTAACAAGTTTCAAAATAGCCTCACTAGTAGCACACGTGTTTTTAGAACATTAGAGGATTTAGAGTCAGAAGAAGAGCTGAGCCTTAAGGACAACATGACTCTACTAGATACAAATATTGCCTTAGAGGCACATCAATTATTCTTTAGGTACGAAGCTGATAGTCCCTGGCTACTTAATAATCTTAATTTTAAATTTGAAAAAAATAAAATTCATATCATTACGGGCAGAACTGGCGCCGGGAAGACTAGCCTTACGAATCTTATTTTTCAATATGAGCAAGCACAAAAAGGCGAAATGAAGCTCTTTGGAAAAAAGATCCAAGAAATTCCACTTCATCAATACAGAAATATTGTTCGGTATCAAGACCAAGATTCTTTTCTATTTAAAGGATCTGTTTTAGATAATATCCAATTGTTAAGAGACAAAAATACGGAAATAAATCGACTAAAAGATAAATTACAAATTACAAATTTATTAGAAAAAGAAGTCTTAGAAAATGGATCTAATTTAAGCTCTGGCGAAATTCAAATTATAAGCCTTTTAAGACATTTATGTTATCCACCAAAAGTTCTCATCTTAGATGAAGCGACCTCACAAATAGACAGCCAGTTAAAAGAAGTCATTGATTCCATTATAAAAGAACTCTCCCTTAAGACGACCCTTATTATGATCACTCACTCAGAAACAAAGCTTTTTGATTCTTCTATTTACTACCACTTAGACCAAGGCCAGTTTGTCTAAGTTTACAAAGAAGCAGGCGCTTTCATTTTTTTGAACAACTCATAGCTGACTTGTGCTTTTTTATTTTCACTCGACCACTTTGAAGCACCTTCTTTAAAGGCTGTTCTCTTTGCTATCCAAGCTTCACTATCAGCAGTAAGCTTTTCAAGTGTCTGAGATAAAGCATCTGTCTTAGCCTGAACACCTTGTTGTGTAGCTTCCACTTTTTTTAATTCATCTTGAAGCATCTTTGCCTGAGAGTCATAAAACTGAATCTTAGTTTGCCTTTGAGCAATCACATCTTTTAGTTTTGCAACATATTCTTCAAGTTGAGCTAATTTTTCATTATCATAAGTCATGGCATCATTTTCAACCTTAATAAGCTGCTGGTTTTTTTCAGCACTTTTTTTGTTAAACTCAATTGTTTTAGCAACTCTTGCTAAATATTGATTGTTTTTTGCTATAATTCCTGTTGCACTTTTTATATCTGTTTTTAAAGTCGCAATATTGGCTTCTGAAATTTCAAAATTGAGTTTATTAGCCTCATAGTTTGTCTTTGAATTAGCAATATTTTGCTCATAAGTTTTAATCGTTAAATCTTTTTCTAAAGCAGAGACGCTCAAGCTAGAAATGACTAGACTTGAAAATGCAACAACCGCAATAATAGAACTTGTTTTTAAATTAGAAAACATTAGTTTTTCTCCTTTTCATCAGCAGAACAGGCATTAGGAATATTTGTTCTAAATTTTCCCATTTCATCCATCCAAAGCTCACCTGTAAATTTCCAGTTTAGACGCTTATCTTTTTTAATTTCACTAGCAAGGTTACGAGTTGCCTTGTTTGTGACCTTACCACCGGCTGCCATATAACGAATAGAGTCTCCAGCATTAGCATAGATCTCGAATTTAACGAGATCATAGTTCTTAAGGGCTTTGCCTAAGGAAAAATCGATATCAGCAAGTGACTCTTGAAGATGACTTTTTGCAAAATTCTCAAGCTTTGCATAACCAGACTGAAAGCCTGCTTGCGAATCATCAAAGTGTTTATTAAGAGCCTTATAACTTGTGTCTACTAAATAAAGTTCAAATTTCTTTGCAGCAGCACTGAGTTTCATATCTTTATAAGTTGTCTGGCTAAATTCTTTGCCTTTGGATTTACTCTCAATCATTTTACTTTGCTCTGCACCAATAGAACCAATCTTAGATTTAAGTTTTTTACGTAAATCTACTAATGAAATTTTGATATTTTTAATATCATCTTCCTCACCTTTCATGAGATTCATCTGCTTTTGAACACGAATGTAAGATGGGTTTTTAGCAGTTTCAATTAAGATTTGTTTATCTTTAGCTGATAACGTATTGTTGCTGTTCGACAGCAACTGATAGATGTCAGCATATAAGGCTTCGCTTCCACCTTTAAGTTTATTTTTAACAACTGCAGTATCTGTATCAAATTCTTTTTTAAACTCTTCTATAGTATCTAAAGCATCTGCATACTGGCATAAAAAATATAGACCTAGTGACTGAATAATAGCTATTTCAGGCTTATAAGCATTTTGAAAGTAATTTGACTTAAGAGTGTACATATTACCGATAGCACCCTGAAAATCTCCATACCTTAATTGAGCCCAACCTTTTTCAATTAACGAATCAAGCCAAAGAGGATGAGAGTTTCCAACTGCTTCATACTGTTTTATGGATTCTTTAAAATAGCCATATTCATAGTAAACTCTTGCTGCTACGATATGGTATAAGCTTTTTTGTTTTTTTTCTAATTTTGAATAGTTATTTTTTTTAATTTTATTTAAGACATTCACAGCTAACTTGTACTTACCTAACTCATATAAAGACATGGTCTTAACAAGATTCACATCATATTCAACACGAGAGTTTTTAAAGTCAGAATAACTAATAAGTCTTAGGACTTCTCTATGTTCACTGAGTAAAAACTTACCCTTAGCTAAAAAGTAAAGCCCCTCTTCAAGTAAAACAGGATCTGTCACTGCTGCTTTTACTTTTTTAAAAGAAAGTTGACTTGCAATAGTAGACTCATAACCAAATGGAAGATCAGAAAATAAAATTCTGATAGAATCCTTAGCGTAAGGTGAGTCTGAATTAGATATTGCTAAAAGATTGGGAATAGATTCTGAAAATAATTTTAATTTATGAGTACAACTTGCTAGATAGAAATTAAGCTCTTGATCTTTTGCTGGGTCTGTCTCAGGCTTATCAACCTCATGCAAAGACTTAATAAGACCTAAAGTTGTTGGACAGTCATTTCGAGCAAAGAGTATCTTTATAGACATTTTTCTTTTTGCAATATCATCTAAGTATTTAACCGGCTGGTCCACTAGTTTTTTTTCAAATTTTAGTGCTGCTGGCTTTAATGGAGTTATCGCCGGCTCTTTATGAGGAGTCTTATAAGCATAGTCAGATACAGATGACATCTTGTGATCAAATACAAATTTTGGTGTCACTGTCGCTTCTTGTACCGTTAACTCAACGGGCTCAAACTCAGTTTTCTCACCTGAAAAAAGATCTAAGGCACGAACCTTAGATGCTACCGGAATAAGTTCTAATTTTATGGCAGGAGGAGGTGGCTTTACGCTTGAAGCCGCCTGATTTACAACAGGATTGGTCACACTAGGAGCTGACGCCTCTTGAGCAAATGCCTCTAGACCTAAACTCAAACATAATACTAAAACCAATCCTCTAAACATATTTTCCTATCCTACAGAAAGTAAGTAAAACCCAAATTCATATTTGTAAGTGAACGAAGTTCGTCTTTTTCTTTTGTTCCTGCACCTGTTGTTGAACCATCAATAATTTCTTGATTGTGAAATCTTGTTTTAAAATCAACACGAACTGCAAATTTCTTAGTCAGGTAATAGTTCTGAGAAATATCTAAACCAAATGCAATTGCTGTTTTTGTTTCTTCAGCTACGCCTGAAGTAGCTGAAAACTGTGGAGTATATTGCAACATTCCTAGCTGAGCTGCAAATGACATATCAAAGTAGATGATCTTACGACCAAAGAAGCTCATTTTAGAATAGAAGGGAACCAATCTAAAGTTCGCGCCATAAAAAGCGTCAGCTTGTCCATGATTATAAAAACCATTCTTATCAATAATCGCTACCTGAACCTCATTGTCTTCCATCATATAATGGTTGTACTCAAGTTCCACACCAAAACGCTCTGTAAAGTGATAGCCTAAATTAACAGCTGCATTATAACCCTTACTGGCAGGTTCAAACATAACGGGTCCACCCGTTACGGACAGATGAAACTTCTTTTCTTTGGTAAAGGGACGACTTTGAACAACACTGTACTTTTGCTCTTTTGGAGCCCAGTACTTCTTCTCTAAATCTTCAACATTAACTTCTTTAGCAAATGACGTTCCTGCCACTAAAACTAAACTCGCTATTACGAACAATCCTTTTTTTAACATATGCCTTACCTCGTTGGTTTAAATAAAAATGGATAACTAACAGAAACTGTGGTTCCGCCTTCCGGCTTTGGAAAAGACCATTTAGAAAGCGCTGAAACCATGCAACTTTCTGCCTTGCTATTACGAAGTGTCGATGTTCCTACTTTTGCAGCACTTACTCTGCCGTTTCCTAGAATGTCGAACTTCATATTAACCTTTCCTGATAAACTCGGACTCAAAATCAATTCTTTTTCATAACAGTATCGAATCGATCCTAAGTGCTTTTTTATGTGTTTCATGATAACAG
Source organism: uncultured Bdellovibrionales bacterium (assembly GCA_937958795.1). Classification (GTDB taxonomy): domain Bacteria; phylum Bdellovibrionota; class Bdellovibrionia; order Bdellovibrionales; family UBA1609; genus CALGNA01. Next base: position 7,583 of record CALGNA010000019.1, read on the forward strand.
ACTTTTCCAAGCCCCCGCGAACCTCAGTCTCAACTTCTATACCTTTTACCGATGCACTCCCTACTGAGCCACTCTGCAAACTAGATATAGATCTAGAACCACTTGTTAATTTACTGGTACTAATACCTGATCCACTTAAAGAACGGGACACAGATTTTAAAGAAGAGCTTCTTTCAAGCAAGCCACGTGAACCTGCAACTCCACTGTCTTTAGCTAATGAAGCCAGTTTACCAGTTGACCCAACCTTTAAAGCACTGCTTCCAGAACGCTCTGAGAGTTTTCCTAGTAAAGATGCCATTTTTTTAGAGTTACCAACGCTTTTATTAACCTTAACTGGTTTTTTACTGGTTTTAACGCTTGGTGTGGGCTGAACCCTGGCAACGGTTTTCTTTTTAACCTGCTTAGGAACTTCCTTCACGACTTCAGGAATTTCTTCCTCTTTTTGATTTAAAAGCTCTTGAGCAATTTTTTTCTTTTTCTCCATATCCACTTCATCAATGATCATTTTTGTATATTTGTTCTGATCATAGTTGATATCTTTAAGTTCAAAAAATGAATCTGGAATTAAAAACTGTATTCCAAGCATAATAGCAATAAATAAGACACTTGGAAGACCAACAAGAGCTGATTCCATTTTAAAATCAGGTCTTTGAACTCGAGCAGAAAAGGGCAAGCGACTTGAAGCAATTCTTCTTGATTTAACTTTTAAATCTTGAAACTCATAAAGACTCCAATCAGCCGTCTGACCTAGTTCAACTCTATGGTTTCTACCTTTCATAAAGTACGTGTATTTTTTCTTTTTTGTTAAAAAGGACTCAATAATGTTGTCATTAACTGAAACAACAACTTGGTAGTACTTTTTCTTCCCTAGCTCTTTAAACTCATCTTTTTTAAAGACAGATTTTTCAAGCTCAATTTTGTCTATATTTAGAGTATAACCTTTTAAACTAAGACGATCACCATAACTGTGTTTTTTATAATTTCCGTTAGATTTTATAACAAAATGATCTTGATAAAGAGAAAGACTTGAGTCTTTTAATGCATGTGCATACTCACTCAAGTTCTCTTTTTTGTAATGATCATTGGCAATAGGCAAAGAAAGCTTTCTTTCCTTTATCCTATCGTCACCTTTATAAGCTATAATTTTAACTTCTGATTTCATAATACCATCACTTTAAATAATAAATAATTGCTTTCATTTCTTTTTCATAATCTTTTTTAATCAAAAACTTTTCTACAAATTCAGATTTTGATTTATCAATAATAAGCTCCCCAGCAGGGACTCTCACTTGTCCATCAATACTGGCAGATTCTGAAAAGTCTAAGGTCTGACTTTTTCTATATTGAATTTCTTTTTTTTTGGCAGCAAATACTGGCAAGCTAAAAGAACCCAATAAGATCATTAGAAATACTAATTTCATTTCTGCACCTCATTTTTTTTATCTTGAGGGACTTCTTCTGAACCAGCTTCCGTTGAAGATACCTCAACTTGAGCTTGTTCTGATCCAGCCTCTTTTTCATTATCCTTTGTTTTTTCAACAGGTTTTTTTAAAGATGTAATCGCTCTTGGAAATTTTTCATAAATCTTTTTTGAGCGTTTAATATCACCAGCAAGCTCGTATAGTTCTGCAAGTCTTTGCTGTGGAAGTTCTTTTTTCTGCAATTTATTTTTTGATATGTACTTTGAAAAATGTTGTGCTGACATAGCATAATTTTTTGTTTTTTCATAAGCCTTACTCAGCATTAACTCATGTTGTGGCAACTGGAGACCATACTTATTAGAAGCCAGTAATCCAGAAATAGACTCGCTCATTTTCATATTATAAAAGTTAACCTGACCTAACACTGCTTGGGCGATTTCAGCATCTACTTTTTTGAGTTCATTTATTTGATTCGTGACTTCTTCATATCGACCTAAAAGCCAGTAATTTTTTATCTTTTCTAATAAAACAATCTCTTTATATCCCTTTTCTGCATCAATAGATTCTAAAAAATAGATAGACTTACCTAGCTCATCTTGAGTTCTATGATAATATGAGAGCGTTAAAATATTTAAATTATCTTCAAAATTAAAATCTTTATCATGTTTAATTTTATTAAAGACAGTTTCATGAATTGTTTCTCTACAATTAAAAAAGTCTTTTGAATTCGCCACAAAATCTTGATATGTTTTTTTAGCACAATTTTTCTTTGTTAAATTCAGAGAATAAATATTATTAGCCTCTGCAAACATAGAAAAAGTTAAAGACAAAAATATGATGACTTTCATGGATCTCACTGTTTCACTCCTAATTCAGGAAAAGCGATGGGTACAAAACTTAAATCTCTTTCTGTTTCTTTTTTTGGATCAAATAAGGATTTATTAAGATCTTCAGCGTTTAAGTAAGCAATCTTGTTCTTATATCCCACTAAAAACTCCAAAATTTCATCTTTACTTCCCATTACCATTTCATAAACAGGCTGAATTTCTGCTTCTAATTCAGGGTCTTCAGATATGACTTTGCTATACAAAGCATCGAAGTCATTAATAACTTTTAAGTTTGAATTAAAATACCCAATTATAAAATCGTGATTTACAAACTGATCTAAAATAAAACCCTGACCCTCTTTAAATAAAACAACACTTTCAAGAATAGATTCTAGGCTGTTATCTGAGTAGTTTCTAAAATTTGTTAAATCATTAATTGCTACAAGCATTCCAAAGTAATCAGGATCTATTGAGTGTGGCTTAACTGAATATCCAGGCTGAACAAAAGAATTGTTTACTGAAATCAAACTGCCTAGAACCCCTGGCAATGAATCATTCTCAATGCGAGTACCAATAGACTTATAGACTTCATATTTCTTAATGTATATTTCTTCGTCTGTAAAATAGGACGTTATATCTCTATATTTTTTATTTAAAAGAAGGATAGAAAATAGCTGATCTTTGTAACCCTCATCTAATTTACTTAATTCAATAAGTGATTTTTCCATTTCTTCAAAATCATAAATGGACTTAGCCAAGACATTTTCTCTTTCTTTGTACTGAATTTGGTCTTTTAGCTCTCCTACGTAAGGGAAACCCTTTCTGATTGCTAGAATAGCACCTTTGATATCTTTTGTATTTTGATAAGCCTGTGACAAGTTCCAAAATGAATCTAAATTAAAGAGTTCTTTCTTGGAAAATTCATCAATATACTTACTGTACCATTCAATGGCTTTTACATCGTTTTTAGCATCTAGGTAAGTTTGTGCACTTGAGTAACAAGACTCCATGCTCATTTGAGTTAGCAGCGCTAACCTATCCGCATCTCTTTCTGTTGGAATCCATTTTTTTGTGACTGAATATAAGTCTTCATATTTTTTTTCATTTGTAAGAGACTCTATAACTAAATCCTGAGCACTGACTTTTAAATCATTATTGCTCGCTTTTTCGCTCAGTGGCCCTAGAGTAACGACAACTTCTGGATATCTTTTTTTCAAAAACTGAATTTGACCTTTTCTTAAAACAAGGGTTTCAACATGCTCACCTTTAGCAAAGGCTTCTTGGTAAGTGTTAACAAGGGTAATTATAAGTTCATAGTTCTTGTTTTTACCCTCTTCTACTGTATCTAAAGAGATAATTGAAGAATAAAGAGCTTCATGCCTTCTTTCTGGTTTCTTTTCTGCTTTAAAAACCACAAAATACTGCTCATGTGATTTAACGTAATTTTTTTCATTAAATAAGACTTCAGCCCAAATAAACCTTGAATTTAAATACTGGGTTTCATCTTTTTCTCTAGCAAAAAGAAGACCGAACGCATCTGAAACATGATCAAATTTCTTAGACTCTTTACCTTCATTATACCATTTGTTACTGAACTTAAAGGCCTTCTCTTTTAGGACAGTAGAACACTTTTCATCTTCAGTTGGACACTTTTGGGTATAAAGTGATAAAAACCCAACTGCTTCTTTCCTTTTGGTTTCAGAAAACTCATTCTCAGCTAAATGCCCTAAAGCATCTAGTTGATACTCTAAATTTGATGATTTTTTATAGACCTGCTTAAGAACTGTAGATGATTCTTCATATTTTGAGTGACTTTGGAAAATTCCAGATAATTTCAGCATTGCTGGATAAAAATCATAATTTGGTGAAATTTTACTAAAAAATGAATAAGCCTGCTTTGCCTTATAGTTCTCACTATAGAAAAAAGCTAGATCATCCAAGCACTGCTCTCTAACATCCATGGCATTTTTTGCTTTATTTTCAAAGTCAAAACTTGATTTTTTAAATGAAGAAATCATTTTTGCTATAGACTCTTTTTTTCTATCTATATTATAAAGAGCCCATGCATTTTTATATCGTGCATACGCATTTAACCTATAAGAATTATATTTTTCTACTTTAGTAAAAGCCACTGATGATTTATCAAACTTTTTATTCTGAAAGTGAGCCTCCCCGAGCATGAGCAAAGCCTCTGGCATTCTTTTACTCTTAGGATACTTCTCTTCAAATTTGCTTAAGATTGTTATAGCTTCATCAAGTTTTGTCTCTTTA
>CALGNA010000020.1 GCA_937958795.1 uncultured Bdellovibrionales bacterium
ATTGCTCTCCTGATATATCTGGTTTTACCTCTTATGGAGTATATGCAACCTACGGTTCAGTATACTTTAGTGTTAATGGAGGGTTAGTTTCTGGGGTGAGTGCTTTTGGTATTAGGGGGCACGTCAATTCAAATATTGTCTTAGCAAATTATGAAATCAACAACTCTACAAGTGCCGCTGTTAGGTTGGATTTTAACTCTGTACTTATAGGTACGGGAAGTTTAACAGGAACAAATACGACTGTGTCTTCTGTTACAGGAAGTCAGGTCCAGTAGTTTTATGTGTTGAGAGATTTAGTAAAAATAGGTAATTTTGTAATAAAGCTGCCTATGATCATAAAGAGAATAAAAAATAATGTTTCTTGAGATAAGCCTACAGCACTTACGAGTGCCGGACCTGGGCAAAATCCACCAAGTCCCCATCCGATTCCAAATAGAGAAGAGCCTATAATAAGTTTTTTATCAATTGGATTTTTATTGCTAGGGACTTTAAAGTCACTGCCTAGTATGCTCTTAGATTTTTTAGAAATAAATTTGTATCCAATAAGGTGAACGCCAATAGCTCCAATCATAACAAAGGCAAGTGACGGGTCCCAATTGCCAAAGAGATCTAAAAAACTAATAACCTTTTGCGGATAAATCATTCCTGAGATACCTAAGCCTAATGCAAATATAAAACCAGAAAGTAAAGTTATAAAGGATTTGATCACTTTACACCGCCAAATATTGCAACTGTTAAAATACCAGCAAGCATAAAGCATAGAGTGGCTGCTAAAGATCTTTTTGAAAAACGACTGAGCCCGCAGACTCCATGGCCACTTGTGCAACCGTTGCCAAGTGTTGTTCCAAACCCCACGAGTAATCCAGCAATGCATATTCTTAAAAGAGGCATACTGTAAGTTTCTGTTTTAAGACTATTGGGGTAAAAAATAAGAACTCCACCGAGGAAAAGACCTAATATAAAAAGCAAAGGCCAAAGTTTTTCATGCTTAAGGTCTTTGAAGTTTTTAGAATTTAGTGTGTTTTTCAGACTTAAAGTCTTATTTAGGATTCCGCTAATCCCCGTTACATGGCCGTTAAACACTAACATTAAATTTGCGGCAAGCCCTATAAGAACGCCACCAATGAGGGCGAGTAAAAAGTCATGACTCATTTGTTGTCCTTTTTAAATTATGCTTCAGATCTACCGCAAGTTAAATTTGCAGGTACAGCTATCTCAATTTTTTTTGGATCTGAGAGTTTTAAATGACTCATAATAGTTTTAAATTCAGCAAGCTCAATATTTAAGTTAAGTCTTGAGTTGTGTAGTTTTTCAAACCCAATCGTTGAACAAGTAAAACCTTTATAGTCATGTCCTGGATAAACAAGGGTCTCGTCAGGGAGTGTAAAGAGTTTGTGTCGTACACTATTAAATAAGTCATCCGAACTGCCTTCTTGAAAGTCCGTCCGGCCACATCGATCAATAAGTAAACAATCTCCAGTAAAGATAGAATTCTCACATAAAAAACTCATGCAAGTGTTCGTATGACCGGGCGTTGCAATAACCTTAACTTGTAAAGTGCCAAGGTCTAAAATTTGGTTGTCTCTAAGAGGTATGTCTACGCAATCAGAATGAATATTGGAATGTAGACCTCTTTGTTGATTAAAGGACTCTTTGAGTTTACTAGCGCCTGTTATATGATCTGCGTGAACATGTGTCTCTAGGCTATAAATTAAATCAACTTCAAGTTTATTTAATAGCTCTTTGTCGCGGATATGGTTTTCTAAAACAGAGTCAATAATAAGAGCTTTTTTGGTAGCAGTATCTGTTAAGATATAGGTATATGTATGGGTAGGGTAATCGAAAAGTTGAATGACATTTAATGTAGAGGTCATCAGTTTTATTCCCTTGAAGTTAGAAAACCAAGTAATGAGCCATAGTTTATGACAAAGGAGCTACTTTGCCAATCTATTGTAGATCTATCAAAAATAGAGATAGATTTCAAAATATGATTTTATTCATGTGACAATGACTTTATTGCTTTGCTTTTAGCTTCTCTAGGACTTCTTGGAAGTGTTCTTTTAAGGCTCCGTCTTCGCGTTCATAAAAGCCTTTTTCGAATTCAGAAATATGAAAACCAATTTCGTCATCGGTTAAGCCTTCTGCATCAATATCAATAACAATGAGGTCTCTAGTGAAAACAAGTTCTTGGTCTTCGCTTTCAAGTTGGCCATCTTCTTTTAGTTGTTCATAAATTCGATCTTCTAGTTCTTTTAAATGTAAATCCAAATAATCTTTAAGTTCGGTTAGGTCGTCTGTCAGACCAGCTCTTGGGTCTAGGTCATAGTCTTCGATATGTCCTAATACTTCACCATAAATTTCGTCTATTTCGAGATCTGGATCATCTCTAATGTCGTTTCGTAAGGCTTCAATTAAGTTTCTTTCATGTGCTAGGTCTACTAATTCAGGGTAAATTGCATCAATGTTTGGGTAGAGAGCGGGATCATCTAGGTCTCTTATGTCCATAGCGGAGTAACTGGGTATTTGAGCTGATCTATTCCATCCAAAGATATTAACTCCCCGGGATTGTAAGTTTCTGAGTTGCTCTTCCGTGAAATAGGCAAATCTATCTCGTTGTTTTTGCCCATGTGGTGTCACTGAATAGACAACAATGCCTGTTCCAACAACAAAAACTGCGCAAGTAAAAGGGCCTGCAAGGCATGCAGGGATCAACTCAGCCCCAGCTTGAGCTTTAGCATCTTGATGAGAAGTAAGTATGAAGCATAATAGTGCAATGGCTAGGGTAAGGTTTTTCATAATAAAAGAGTACTACATAAGTGTTTGGTGTAGAGTCCAAAAAGCTTAGTTTGAATAATTTATAGGGGTGTCATTTTATTAGACAATTCCCCTAGTATTAATTTTTTTATGAATTTCATTAAGTCGCAAGACTTTCCAAATTCAAGTGTCTACGTTGGATATTCTGGGCAAATGCTTCATCATGACTTACAAGCAAGCAAGAACCTGTAAAATTTTTCAAAGATTCGGCTAGAATATCTTTGGCTCTTAGATCTAAATGGTTTGATGCTTCATCTAGGAGTAGGCAATTTGCACCAGATAAAATAATTTCTGATAAATGCACTTTAGCTAATTGTCCTGAGCTTAGATGTTTCAGTTTGGCATCCAGATGATCTTTTAAATTAAAAATATCTAAAAGGTATCTTAAGTCACAAGACTCATAGCTCTTATAAGGCTGTAAAAAATCTTGTATAGATTTCTCTAAGTTATCATCTGTAAAGCTTTTGTTTTGCTCATAATATGCAAAATTGCTTGTGTTCGACCATTTATACTCACCAGAGCTACTTTCAATTTTTTGGTTTAGTATTTTGAAAAGACTGGTTTTTCCTGCTCCATTCTTCCCTGTAATGTACATCTTTTCGTGGGGTTTAAGATCGAAGTTAAGTTTGGAGAAGACTGGTTTTTTGAAATTTAAACTCAGGTCTTTTACTTGAAGAATAAATGGGCTTTTACAAGGCCTTGGGTTTAATAACTTTAAATGCCGTTCTTTTGGTATAAATACTTTTCCTAAGCTTTTCTTTTCAACGCTTTTTTGTAGTCTATGTTCTAGTGCTTTGGCAGATTTCATTTTTTTTGTTGGATTTGCTTTTTTTGATCCAGAGCCATCATCGCGTTTGCAGATACTTCCATTTTTCTTAATAGATCTTGTGCGTTTAAATTTTTCCATTTTATGAGCAGAGTCTGTTCTGCTTCTGACCTCTTGAGTGATTTTTATTATTTCTTTTTTCTGATGGTAAAGCTTGAGTAAAAGAGCTTCTTTTTCCTTTTGCACAGTAGTTAAGTAGCTCTGATAGTTTTCGTCAAAACACCTCAGTAAGCCGTTTTTGAGTCGCCAAATGCTACTGCAGGATGAGTTTAATAGCTTGGTATTATGACTCGCTATAAGATACGGCTTGTTTAAGTTTTTTAGGTTTTGGATAAAGCTATTTTGTGTTTGAGCATCTAAGTGATTCAGTGGCTCATCAAAGAGTATAAAATCAAATTCAGAAAGTTGCAAAGAGGCAAGTTTTAGTTTTATAAATTCTCCACCACTAAGGCTGTGCATATTCCTGGATAATGAGATATGAGATAGCTCAAAAGTACCTAAAGACTTAGAGATTCTATTTTCAAAGGAGTAGCCTCCTTTTGTTTCAAACTCTGCGAGAATATCCCAGTTAGGTTGGTTTTCAATTTGAACTCTAAGTCGATTTAAATTTTTATTTTTTGACCATAGGTATTCAAGAACAGTTTTATTGTGATCTCTCGTTTCAGGTAGGTGGTTTGAATTAAAGAATCCTGTTTTAAGTGATTTTTCAAATATAAGACTACCAGATGATGGGGGTATGCTTTTAGATAGAAGTTTTAATAAGGTGCTTTTTCCGGAGCCATTGCTTCCTATGAGCCCAATTTGAGAATGGTCACTGATGCTAAAGCATAGGTCATTTAATGTATTATCTGAATTGCTTTCGTATTTGTAATTGAGCTTGTTTGCATAAATGTGGGGCATAGAGCCTCCTGAAATTTTTGATCATACATTTTGTAATGTAAGCAGTGTTAATAGATAAATCCTTTTGAAAATTGATTGATGTTGATAGCTTCATGTGTAGGTATCCTTGTTGAGAGTATAAAAGAGAAATATATTAATTTAAGGCAAAATAAATTATTTTGAAAAATAGAAGATAAAATTTAAATGTATTTTATTAGGAAGGTCTTTTTAAGAAATTTGAATCATTTTAGTTCCTCAAATTAGATGAGAAATTTTATTCTACCAAATGTAGACAGCAGATGCAATATCTCATTTTATAAAGAGTAAAGTTTCATCTCTAAATAAATTGGACTCAGTTGAGTTGAATCCATTTGTGGAATAGGAAAAGGTTATTTTTTGGCAAGGATTAAGGAATATCAGTGAGTCAGCGCCATATTTTCATGATGGCAGGGCTTCAAGCCTTAGAGATGTTGTAGAGCATTGTAATTCGCCAGAATCTCTTAGTGATAATGTAGATCAGATACTGAGACCGTTGAACTTAAATGATGATGAGATCAGTTCTTTAGTTGAGATTTTGGAATCGTTATAATTTATAACAAATTTTTTGTTTTTATACTACAGGGTAAACAATTATTAGCCCTGTAATATAAAGTGTTATTGAAAACAGTTATCCGGCTTTAGAAATACTGCAAGCAACGTTACGAGTAACAGCTAGGGTGTCTGTTAGGCCAGACTCCATATTGAAAATACTATATGTAGAGGTAATAAGTGCAGTAATTTCAGTTGCTCCGTCTTGTGCTAAAGTCGTATTTATTCTTAGCATTAATAACTCTGAGGGACAGGATCCCGCACATGCAGTATCGCCATCTGTTCTTTCTGAGACAACAGTAATAAATCCATCTTTTTTAATAGCGACTTGTCCTGCAGGGAAGTATACGTCGGCTAGTATATTTTTTATACCATCAATCTCGTGTTCCACGTCCATAATACTTACTGTGCCGTCAGTGTCTTTAATTAGAATATCATCACAGATATAACTTGTTTCTCCAGCAAAGCAAAGTGCTGAAGTTATTAGGAGTGTTGCTGTAGATATTAAAAATTTCATATTAAGGCCTTTATTTTTTAAGGGTTGTATAAATAAAAATGGTCAATCACAATTTCAATTGAGCGTTTTTAAATAAGAATGTTTTAGAACGCAAGCATATTCTGAGCAGTGTGTCGATTGTATTAAAACCGAGTGAGATTAGAGGTTTAAAAGTATGAATTCAAATGAGATACAATTATGATAGTTTAATAGGATCTTTAATAAGACTGTGTGGGATCTGATAAAACAATATGAGTATAAGAACGAGATACTCAATTATTAGAAAATGAGATAAGTATATTTTGTTTTTTTATATGAGTTCTCTACACTAGATATTCTTGTAGCCATAGATTTAACATGAGTAATGGAAGTCCTTCAATAGCAAAGGGATCAGATGTTTCAATATTAGCAAAAAGTCGTGCTCCATTTTTTTCAAATTTATAGGAACCAGCACAGTCATATGGTTCATCTAATTTAAGATATGCTTCGATTTGTAAATCAGTAAGAGGTATCATCTGTAATGTTGTTACATTGATATACTGGTGAGAAGAATTAGATTTGTCTGGTTGGTCTGGAACAAGTAGGAAAAGACTCGTTTCTAGTGTATGTTTTTTTCCTTGCATTAATTTTAGTTGTTTAAAAGCTGTCTCAAAATTATTGGGTTTATCAAAAATTTGATTTTCAAATAAAAGAATTTGATCACTTCCAATTACAAATGCTTCTGGGAAAAGTTTTTTTATGGACTTCGCCTTTTCAAACCCTAGGGACATACAGAGTCCTCTTGGTCCAAGATCAGGGAGTTCTTTTTTTAGCTCTTCTTCATTGCATGCTGGCCTCTGTGTAGAGAATGGAATGCCTAATTTTTTTAGTAAAATCTTTCGATAAGGCGATTGGCTAGCTAAGATTAAGGGGTTTTTAGGGGATATGAACATAGGTTGGTTCTCTCTATAGGTATGATATATTGCAAGTCTTTGAGTTTAAATTTAAGTGTTTTGTGTAAAACCTTTGTTTTGATAAATTATGAAATATTTGCGTTCGTTGTTTATGTATAGAGTGATAATTGAAATTTTAGATTGGTAACTCTAATTATTTTAGTAGGTTAGGGGTTTGAGTGAATTAATGCTTTCTCAAAATGATCCGATAAGAAAATATGAGTAGTAGAAAACATGTCAATATCACAATCAGTCTCTCGATAATGGCTTTGTTCTTCATGGTTTTTCAAAATTTTGGAAAGTCACCAGAGATTAATCAGAATGAAGGTACAGCTCCCTATAATTTTGTGAAAAATCCAGGCTCTATTACAGGTAAAATTTCTGAGATTCCTAAAATTGGTGAAGATATTATCATTCAGTCAGGCCAAGATATAGTTTTGGATGCATCTATTAATGTTCGCCATTTAAAAATTGATGGAATTCTTCGTTGTGGGTTAGATAATGACAATGAAGTTACGATTCTTGCTGAAAATATTTCTGTTACAGGTAAGTTTATTTGTGGAACAAGAAAACACTCTTTTCCTGGTAAATTGTCTATTAGGTTAAAGGAAGGTTTTGATTTTTCTCATATGGGGAAAAGCATGGGTAAGCGGAGCCTTGTCGCACTTCATGGCGGTGAGATTAGATTTTATGGTCAAAGAAAAGCAGCTAAAACTAAATTGAGACGATCGGCTATTGCAGGTTCTAATGTTTTGTCTCTAGCAAAAAAAGTAAATTGGAAGGTAGGAGACAGGGTCTTAGTAACCTCGTCTGGTTTTAGTATGGAAGAAACCGAAGTTAGATATATATCTAGTATAAGTCATGAGAAAAAAACGCTTACCTTAAACGAACCACTTATGTATCCACATTTTGGAAGAAAAATGTCTTACACTAAAGAGGATGGTTCGAGAGTTATTTTAGATGAGCGTTCCTATGTTGAAAATTTAACTCGAAACATTACGATTGGACCTCAAGATGGAACTGTAAAGTCCAAGAAAGGCGCTCATGTGATGATCATGAAATCTGCAAAAGCTTTTTTTAACTCAGTTCAAATATATCAAGCTGGAAGAATGGGGGAGTTGGCAAGATATCCCATTCATTGGCATCAGGTTGGGGATGCTACTGGGCAATTTATTAAAAATTCTGTGATAGTAAATAGTTTTCAGCGCTGTATTGTTTTACACGAAACGAACAATGTGGAGATTAAAAACAATACCTGTTATAATCACTTCTCTCATGGTATTTTCTTAGAGAGCGGTAATGAGATTAATAATATTATTGAAAATAATCTTGTTGTATTGAGTAAGAGACCTCCCTATGAAAAGGCGCTTTTAAGGTCTGATACAATCAAGCATCGCGGTATTTTAAGGCGCTTCCCTTCTCCATCAAGTTACTGGATATCGAATCCAAAAAATATAGTAAGAAATAATGTTGCTGCAGGTTCAGAAGGTACGGGTTTTTGGATGGCCTTTGAGAACAATGAGATTTGTGATGAAAATAATAGCAACTGCATGATACCAGCTAAAATGGACACCTTAGAGTTCCATAACAATACAGCTCATTCTAGTTTAGTTGGAATAACCTGGGATGGCGCTCCAAGGGGTGCTAAGGCCGAACTAGCTCATGGTGAGAAAGATGATCGTGAAATTAAGAGCTCTCATTACTCGCCAGAAAATAAACAAGTTTTTAAAAACCTAACTGCCTATAAAAACAGACATGTCGGTATTTACTTTAGAGGAGATGCAGCAGTATTTGAAGACTCTATTGTGGCAGATAATAATTGGTCACTTTTTTGGGCATTTAGTCAGCAGTTTAAAAACTCATCTATAGTTGGAATGAGTCCTAATTTTAGAGAAGATGAAATAAAGTATTTAAATACTAAAGATCGTGCTGCGGGAATTGTTTTGTATGATGGGCCATTTGAATTAAACAATGTGAGTTTTTTTGACTTTCCAGATACTCATATCATATTCAATGGTAAAAATGTGACACCAAGCCCTTTTGCATTAATTGGTGGCTTTAATAAGTTTGAGAACAAAGTGAAGGGTTTATATTTTGATCCTGAGCCTATAAGAAGAGTTAATTTTGATGTACCGGAAAGCATGTGGAATGGGGTAGCCTTTTCTAACTCACTAAGAGATTTAGACGGAAGTTTACATGGCGATCAAAGTAAAAGAGGTTTCTTAGTTGTTCCAAAACATGATTTTAACTATGATGAATCCTTATGTCATTTTGAAGAAGACTGGAATGCTTACAGTTGTGACTACTCGATTGGAACTTTTGTTATGGTTGGTATGAGGGGCCAGAAGCATAATCGCATTGAATTTGAAGCTTTTAGAAAAGTTAATAATAAGGTGATAGGAACAGGTCAGGTTTTTAGTAGTTCTAATGGGAAGACAAATATCAGTACTGCAGGGAATAAGTTTAATATGATCCTAGATAGTGGATCTTATAAAGTTCATGTCTATGAAACTAAAAGGCTCAAAAAATTTAGGTTTTATTTTCAAGCTGAGACTCGTGTTGACGGAAGTGGAAACGGCATTCCGGTTATTAGCCCGGTTATACATATTTCTGCAAAAGGGCTGGATGGTTCTCAGCCAAAAATTGATATGAGGACATGCTTTGTTAAAAAGGGTATTAAGCTCAATTCCCATAGGGAGTTGCTAGATTCAGACCCGCTTGATCTTGTTCATGGAGATAGGCTTCCTATTTTGTATTATCCATCTTCAAATGGTTTATATATTAAAACGGCTGCTTATGAGCCCTTTGAGTGGCATAAAAAGAGTGATATGAGCAATTCATTTTATGGCGATTATCTAGCGAGTTGTAAAGAGTTTTTATAGCTTCCAACTAGAAGAGGACCATACTTGATATACAATTTAAAGCTTTCTAGCTTGTGTTGTGAGTTGTGTTAGGTCGTTCTGGCTGACATACTTTTTCTATGAATTTAATTGATGTAAAGAGCTATGTTCATTCTATTGATCCTTTTTTTTGGCAAATATCTGGAGATATAGGTATTAGATGGTATGGCTTGTCCTATTTGGCTGGTCTTATTGCTGCCTATTTAATTATGCGACAAATGGTTAAGAAAAACCTTTCTCCACTAACTGTAGAGCAAGTCATGGATTTTATGATGGCTGTTGCTATTGGAGTGATGGCCGGTGGTCGATTTGGGTATGTCTTGTTTTATAATCCAAGTTTATTGTTGGACTTCTCTAGCTCCATTCCTTTTTGGGGAGCTTTAAGTGTTCATGAGGGTGGCATGTCTTCTCATGGTGGAATACTAGGAGTTATTGTAGCTTGTATTTATTTTGGCAGAAAAAATAAAATTCCATTTTTACATTTAACTGATTTGTGTGTCTTAGGCGGATCTCTCGGTTTCTTTTTTGGCCGCTTGGCAAATTTTATAAACGGAGAGCT
>CALGNA010000021.1 GCA_937958795.1 uncultured Bdellovibrionales bacterium
CAGATCACCCAGGTAGATGGTCTTCACTAACAGATCCATGGCTCATCGCATCCGGAGTGTTTTATATCTACAAATAAAACATAGACTTACTAAGAAAGGGGCAATTCGTGCTCCTTGCTTAGTCTAATAGCTTGTTTCTACTACAGGCTATATAGCTTGTAAGCCACTGTTTACACTCACATCGTTTTAATTTGATACATATTTAAGCTTTTTATATTAGATTTTTACTAAACAAACTCCGATACACATATGTAACTGGAGTTGAGTTTTTGAAAATTTTATTAGCTGAAGATGACTTTAATATTTCAACTATTGCCCAAATAGCCCTAGAAGCTATTGGAGGTCATGATGTGACCCTTGCCAGAGATGGAGAGGAAGCTCTTAGCTATGCTCAAAGCCAGGACTTTGACCTTATACTTCTAGACGAGATGATGCCTAAATTAAATGGCTTAAATGTCTGCAAAAAACTCATTGAACTCCAATATCCTGCTCCAATTATTTTTTTAAGTGCAAAATCTCAGGCCAATGACGTGGAACTTTTTGAATCCTTAGGCAGCGGTTTTATTCCTAAACCCTTTGATCCAAGTACACTGAACTCGGAAATTGATAGAATTTTACAAAGAAACAATAAAACAGAAAAAAGCGAAAATAATGAACAAGATTAAAACTAAAATTAATTTCTTGTTTTTTATATTCGTAGCCGGCTTTTGTTGTATTTTTTATTATGGGTCTAAAAACTATTTCCAACTTACTGATGCTATTACACTTTATGAGCAAAGCTTAGATATTGAATACCTTATTAATCAATCTAATCAAAAAAAATACTCTAAAGAGATTTATGATAAATTAGTTGAAAATAGAAAGCTTATTTTCCCAAAAAACAGAAAAGAATTACTAAGCCGATATATACAAGCTTACACTAGCGCAAACTACACCGAACAAAAAAACAGAGCCTTTCTTTTTATCAAACAAGAAAAACCGATCAGAGATAATATCATTGTTAACCAAGATATTTTAAAAAATCGCATCATGCTTTCAGCAATAGTGCTTGGCTGTTTATTTTTCTTTATGATTATTATGGCAATGTTTTTATATCACACTCTTGTATTTTCTAGAATTAATAACCTTTCAAAAAGAATGATTGATTTCTTACATAATAAATACTCATACCAATTCATACTGCCCAACAATGACGAAGTTGGTGAGCTTCATGGGACATTTAATGCTCTAGCTCAAAGGGTTCTTAATAATATCGAAGAATTAAAAGCTCTCGATTCTGCGAAATCTGAATTTTTAAATATTGCCAGTCACGAACTTAGAACCCCACTAACCTCTATTAAAGGATCTCTAAGCCTTCTTGCCTCAGGCGTTGGAGGCGAACTCCCTAAAAAAAGTCAAAGACTCGTCTCTATTGCAGAGAATGAAAGCGATAGACTTATTAGACTTATTAATGATCTCTTAGATTTAGCCAAGATTGAAGCGCGACATATGACTCTCAATCGCCGATGGACAAATATTAATGAGCTTATTGATAAAACCTTTGAAAGCTTACATGGAATAAGTAAACAAGCTGATGTTAATTTAGTTAGATTATCAAACGAAGAACTTGAAGTTTACTTAGACCCTGATCGTTTCCAGCAAGTACTGACAAATTTGATTTCTAATGCTTTAAAATACAGCCCTAAAGGCGAAAACGTCGTCATCAGCTATAGAATTTTACCTGAAGTCAAAAAGTTTCTGATTCAAGTTTCAGACAAGGGTCCTGGCATTGCAAAAGAGGATCAAAATACAATTTTTCAAAAATTTAGACAAGCAACAAGCGCACAGTCTCCCCTAGTAAAAGGAACAGGGTTAGGACTAGCAATAGTTCAGGCTGTAATGGACCAACACGGAGGGGAGGTTGGGATCGAATCCATACAAGGAGAAGGGTCTTCATTCTATTGCCTTTTTAAGGAATGGAGGCGCATATCAGAACCAAACCACCCAAAAAATGAAAAAGAATTAAATACTACAGCTCAAGTAGAAAATGAGTCTAAAAAAAATAAAGAAAGTGCAGCATGAATTTTAAAGATCTAATGGCTGAGTTGCAAACAGAATACCTTAATAGCCTCCCAAAAAAAATAGATACCATTCGTACTTTGGCACAACTTAAAAAAACAACTGATTTGCAGTTTATATTCCATAATTTCAAAGGCAGCGGATCTACTTATGGGTTAGACGAAGTCAGTGCCCTTGGTGGTCTTATGGAGAACCTGCTTATAAAGTCCCCCAGAACAGCCTTGGAGCAAACCCCAAACTGCTGCACATTATTAGAAAATATCTACAAAAAATATTCAAAGTCTGAAGTTGATTTCGATATGAAAACAGACCCTCATTTTGAAAGCCTAGAATCTGCCCTTCATCAAGTTGCATAATTTTATTTCAATTAGGCTCGTAAATTTTTGTTAAGTTTTACTTTGAAGCTTACTTTTTTTAATAGAAACTTATAGACTCCTTATTATGAGCACTCCGTTTACAATAGAAGTTAAAAAAGCCTTTCCAAAAGACCAGTACATATTTGAGGATCAAAGCGAAATTGATCATTACTCATTAGATTGGACAAGAAACTGGAAACCCAATGCTTTAGGTGTTTTCTTTCCTAAATCAACAACTGAAACTCAAAAAATTGTTCAAATCTGTTTTAAACACAAAATATCAATCGTTCCATCAGGAGGGAGAACAGGTTTAAGCGGAGGAGCCGTAGCAAGCCAAAAAGAACTTATTATTAGTTTTGATAAAATGAATACTATCATTAGTTTTTCGGAAGAAGATTTTTGCGTAACAGTCCAAGCTGGTGTTATTACGCAAAAGCTTAAACAATACCTTATTGAAAAATCTTTTAATTTTCCTGTTGATTTTTCTGCCATTGGTACAAGCCAAATAGGTGGAAATATAGCTACAAATGCTGGAGGATTAAATGTTATTCAATACGGACCGACTCGAAACTGGGTAGCTGGACTTACTGTTGTAACCGGAACTGGTGAAGTTTTAAATCTTCAAAGTGTATTAAGAAAAGATAATTCTGGTTATGATCTAAAACAGCTTTTCATAGGTAGCGAAGGCACCCTAGGACTTATAACGGAAGCTAACCTTTGGGTTGTACCTAACAAAAAGACAAGCCACAAAAAAACGATCCTACTAAGCATTAGCAGCCTAAATCACATTACAACTCTTTTCTCAGAAATTAGATCTCAATTTTTTATTAGTGGCTTTGAATTCATGTCTAAAAGATCACTAGAATACAGCCTAGGAATGCTTCAAAAAACATGGCCACTTGAGGAAATAAACGATTCACTACTCATCCAAGTAGAATTGAATTCCGATAAAGATTCTGAACTTATTTTGGAACTATTTGAAAAATTTTTTAAGGACGAACTGGTCCAAGATGGCTTTATTGCAGAGTCGTCTTCTGAAGAGTCTAACCTCTGGACCATACGAGAATCTATATCGGAATCCATCGCACCTCATACGCCCTATAAAAATGATGTTTCAGTACCCGTTTCGACTCTTCCTCATTTTCTGGAAAAAATTCCAGAATTTATACAGAGTCAATATCAAAGCCTTTCGCGACCTATTGATGTTGTTGTTTTTGGTCACGTAGGGGATGGTAACCTTCATATTAATATGCTTAAGCCGCAAGAGACTTCTGCTCATGATTTCTATAAAACATGCCAGACTATTTCTAATAAACTTTTTGAATGGATCAAAACTCACAATGGGAGTGTTTCTGCCGAACATGGAATTGGTCTGTTAAAAAAAGACGCCCTTTTAAACATTCAAGCAACTGAGAAAATTAAATATTATAAATCAATAAAGAAAATTTTTGACCCAAAGGGCATTTTAAATCCTGGTAAAATTTTTGACTAGAAACAAACAGAGTAACTCTATTTATTCTGTGCTATATTAAACAACTGTGGGCTGATGCTGATATCCATCTTCTGCTTCTACAGCAAGTTTTGCAGCTTTTTCAAACAACCCTTCAACTTCTTGCCCCGTTTTAGCTGATGTTGCTACTATAAAAGATACATTTTTGTGTACATTATAAACTCTTCTAAAATAGTCATTTAAATCAGCTTCAGGGAGCTTAAATAGATCCAACTTATTAAAGGCAACAAACACAACGGCATTGGGACTAAATGCCTTTAAATAGTCTATGTGTTCACATACTGGCACAACAGGGTCTTCTACGGTCAGATCTCCAATCACCAAGCCAACAGAAGCACCTGTTAGATACTTGCCCGGTATACTCGAATACCCTGATCTACCCTGAATATCCCATATCATACTTTGAACGTGAAAATTTTGACTTTTCTCATCTATCCAACGAACTGATTTTTTAGAGATTTTAACGCCAATAGTTGTATGATACTTATCACTAAAGCTATCATCTACATAGCGTCTAACTAAACTGGTTTTCCCAACCCCATAATCACCTAATAGTATTATCTTTTTTTTAAACTCAATCATTTAATCCCACTCATAGGCACAACGCTAAGGCTAACATATCTTCCACCATATTGATCAACACCAGAATTGTTAAGTTTTTTCATATGATTTAAATCAGAAGTCACTATATTTATTTTTTCAGAACTAAGTCCATTAGCAATTAAGTACTTGGAGACCTCTTTTGCTCTTAAATTTGCTATATTTTTTCTAGATGCAAGAGTTCCTTGCTTATCACTAGAACCCATTAACTTGACCCCTAAGCCTTCTACAGAGTCTATACGCCCTTTAATTTCATCTAATATGAACTTACTAGCATCATTTATCTCAATACTATTAGAGTTAAAACCAATAATTCTACCTTGCAATTTATCCAAAGAAATAATGTGTTGAAAGTACTTATCAACACCACGAATACCAGCTAGTTCGGTTTCTATTTCTTTAATGTTCTTTTCATCTAAAACATAACCTTTAGAAAATAAATGCCCCTCATAAAAGCCCATAAAAATTTGCCCAGAATATTTATCACTCAAATGTGATTCTAGCTGCTTTATAAACTCAGAACTCTTTTTACTATCATTTAAACTGTTAAATGGGACTGTTAGTTTTTCAGAAAGCTTAATAGGAATTATAGATTTATAAGATTTAGCCTCACTTAGAACTTTCTCTTTATAAGATTTATCGGGAATTGCACCATTAAACTGATAAGAATAAAGGCCTTTTGAGTTTGCTTTAATATTATACATTGAAAAATCAGCTTTAGACTTAATAAATTTATTTAATCTATTTTTATAATAAACATGAGATAGGAAAACACATAATCCAATTGCTCCGAACAGAACCAGTGCAATTTTCTTTTTTCGATTCTTTGAAATCAGACGAGAATCACTTTGACCTACTGAATTTGCAACAAATGAATTTATTTGCGATTCTACCTGAAGCTGATCTTTTAATTTTCCACCGGAATATTCCGAAAAATCTTCACTATGCTTTTCAAGCAAAACTTTAAAAAGTGCTTGTACCTGTTTCTTAGTCTTTAATCTCACATCCCCTCGACAGACAACAGCCAAAAAAACAGAACCCATACCTTCAATGATGAGAGTCTCATCTCCCATTTCAATACTATGTAATTGAGCCTGAGTATTATCTCCTGCATGCATATCTGACACAAAGTCTTTAATCGCTGTTAAAGCAGCTGCTACCATATCTGCATCTAGATCTTCTTCCTCATGATCCGCAGACTGAGCAATGACCAATCCAGTTTCGGCATGAATAAGATATGCCAAAATGTATTCAACACTTAGAGCTTCCCTCAAAAGAAGATCAGATTCTGAGACCCCCTTTAGCTTGGCAGTCATTTTTCTATTTATTCCCTTCCAAGAGATATTTGTCTCAACTTTATCATTTAAGTTCTCAACTATTCCTTTTACTGACTCCGCTACGTATTTCGTAATCATGGAACCCATAATAGGGTAAAGAGCATCTACTATCTGTCCTCTTTCCTTTTGAATTTGTGTTTTGAGTGATGATGAAATAAGCGGGCTTAAAACTTTTGCAGCAGTACGAGTATCTTTCGTTAATTCTTCTTCAAAAAGACTTATAAAGTGTGGCTTAAGCTTCTCTACAATCAAAGCATCAGATTCTCCCGAAATCAGTAGTGTTTCTATTTCGCTTCTATTTTCTCCAAGCCACGACAAATCATGATCTAATAGAATAGACCTTAATTCAGATATACCCGACAATGGAGCATCTTTAGTTAACTGGTTCATTTAGACTTATTTAAAAGTTTAAAATCAGTAGCAGGAGAACTCGAATCATTGCCAGACAGCTTAAAACAAACCTCCATAAATGATTCCACAAGGTCTTCTTTAGATACTTTTTTCTCAACAAGTAAGTCTATTTTTTCTAATAGTTCAGTTTTAAGGCTTGATATCATCTCTTTAAGATTTTCTTCTTTATTCTCAAGCTTTGTTGAAAAATTTGAAAAATTATCTTGAAAGAGTTTATCCCCTCGAGACATGTCTTCTTGAAAACCGACTCGAACATCGTCAATTAAACCAGTAAATTGCTTTTTTTGATCTTGAAAATTTTGCTCAAAAAGACTTTCAAGTTCCTTAATCTTAGCTTCTAAGCTTGAATAGTTAGAAGAAAGATCTGCCTGTATTTGATTGATATCACTATCATATTTTTTTTCTTTTTCACCAAAAACAATCTCTCGTATTCGCTCTAAATCATTTTTGATTTTTTTATCTTTACTCATTTAACTTCTCCCACTTTTTTCAAAAAAATAAACCTCAGCACCTAACTCACCCTCAATATCTTTAACATAAAGATCATCTAAACCTTGGCATGTATCAAGGACTCTCATAAATAGTTTTTTAGAAATAGGTTTTGTCAAATACCCAGTAAAACCACTTATTCTAGCCATATGCGCTTGATCAGAAAAAGCATTTGCCGTTAAAGCAAAAACTGGAACTGGGGGCATAGAGCGTTGCTCTTCTGTTAACCTGATTTTTTTTGTTGCTTTAAACCCATCTAGTATTGGCATTTGTATGTCCATAAAAATTAAGTCATAATTTAAATTTTCAAAATACATATCTACTGCCTCTTTACCATTTTCTACAAAATCTACATGATGTTGGCTAGACTTCAAATAAGCTTTTAATAAAAGCTGGTTGTCTAAGTCATCTTCAGCAACAAGAATTCGCAATGGCTCTACTAAAGACAATGCTTGAGGCACGTATTTGTTTTTTTCTAACCCAGACTCTTTTTGAGCAGAGTCTAGAAGTGCTTCATATTCTTTAACTGGAATACAGACTTTAAATGCACTTCCTTTTCCAACTTCACTCACAACTTCAATATACCCACCCATAAGATGAACTAATTTCTTAACAATAGGTAAGCCTAGGCCTGAACCTTTCTCCTGCCTTAAATTAGACGAATTAATTTGATAAAATTCATTAAAAATTAGCTCTTGCTCTTCATCTGAAAATCCTGACCCTGTATCAACTACTTCTACTGTTAAAAACAGTTTTTCTTCAACTAAACCTAACTTCAATAAAGAGTTTGCCTCCCCCATATAAGAGTCTGACAAGTAAGTTTTTAATTCTATCTTACCTTTATCGGTAAACTTTACAGCATTATTAATTAGATTTAGTAAAATTTGATTCAGTCGTTTTTGATCAACAATTATTTTCTCAGGAAGACCTTCATCATAGAAGTTAATAAAATCGACTTTTTTAACCTTGGTACTCGTCTCTCCAAAATTTACTAAATCTAAAATCAAATCCTTTAAGACAACTTTGTTTTCATTTAGTTGAACATTTCCAGAATCTACACGAGCCATATCAAGAATATCATTGATTAGACTCAAAAGATGCTTTCCTGCCTTTCGAAAACTTCTTACATAACTTTGTTGTTCCAGGTCTAACTTTGAATCAGATAACATATCTGACATTCCCAAAATTAAATTCAAAGGTGTTCTGATTTCATGAGAAAAATTTGCAATAAATTCAGAAATATTAAAGGCTCTTTCTTCAAGCGCCGTTTCTTTGTTTTCATAAACAACATGATCCATAAGAATTTTTAAACACTGATTTACTTTAGATAAAATAGTATTTTCCATTTCAAGTTTATTTTCCGAGGACTTATAGCTTAAAAACACCTGGTCCTGACCTAAAAATTCAATATTATTTTGTAAAACTAAACTAGACTCACTCCAAAATGGGGAGGACTCATCAAAAATACAAAAATGAAATTTTTCTTCCTCAATTGTGAGCTTAGCAGTTTCAGAGTTAAAAACTCCTTTAACCAAATATGGCCAATGAATATTCACAATCTGACATATGGAGTCTAGATCTTTTTCTCTTCCAAATATCATAATATTCATTTATTTCGATTCCTCACACAATACTTTATAGTAATTTTTTTATTCATAACTATAAAGTTATTTATAAAATTCTTCTATTTTGTCTAGTCTAAATATAGTAAATAAATATAGTTAACTCTCTTCTTTAACATACTCTATCTGAACGTCTCGTATGTAAACTTCAAACTGAGATAATATCTTCTCTAGCTCATGACCATTGTCCAGCTTGCAATTTAATTCAAACTCTCTACAAAAATCTGCAAGCTTGTGAAAGCCGTACCCACCCGCATGTCCTTTAATCTTATGTGCCCTACTTTTAATAGAATCAAAGTCATCCTTAAGAATAAATTCTTTAAATAATTTAACATCTTCACGTCTTCTACTTAAAAACCCTTCAACTAAATCAGCTAGTGACTCAGGGACATATGCTATTGGCTGGCCCATATTACTCCTCAGTAAATTTATATCATTTCTCAATTAAATTTTTTCTTTCTAAAAAACAAGAGAATTTGCTTTATCTCGCCTTTTCTAAGACAACTATGCAGCTATTAAAGTTTAAATAATAAGAATTTTTAAGAAAAACCAAGTATTTACGCTACTTTGGTACAAGTTGTATTTACAAAAATTCAGTAGCATAAGATACTCTATATAAGTCTATCTAAATTGAGGTAATCATGGCTAACATACTAGCGGTTGAAGATTGTGAAGAAACGCAGCCCCTTTTAACAAGGGCTCTTGACCGGCACCATAAACTTGAAATTGTCGATACAGCTAAATCGGCCCAGCACTCTTTGGATAACAAAGAATATGACTTAATTCTTTTAGACCTAAACTTGCCTGATGGTAATGGTTTTGATGTCTTAAACTATCTGCAAGACAAGACACCAAACACCCAAACGCCTGTTATTATCTTGTCTGCAAGGGAAGAAACCGAAGACAAAGTAAGAGGCTTTACTCTTGGCGCTGAAGACTATGTAACAAAACCTTTTGTTGCCAACGAACTTCTTGCGCGAATTCAAACGCGTTTAAAAAACAAGAATAAATCTACTGTATTTGAAAGAGACCTTTTAAAGTTAGAGCCTAGTTATCAAAAAGTTTTTAAAGTTGTAGATAATCAGAATGTAGATTTAGGCTTAACTCCAATTGAGTTTAAAATTCTATTTACTCTTATATCTTCCCCAGGAAAACCAATTAATAGAAACGATCTCATTAATAAAGTTTGGAGTTCTGATCAAGCATCTGACTCAAGAGGAATTGATGCTCATATTAGTAACTTAAGAAAAAAACTAGGCTCTCCTCATTCTCGATATATCCAAGCTATTTACAAAGTTGGCTATGTCTACAGGAAAATATAAAGCTGATCCTTTGTACTAGTTTATAACTCTATTGTTAAGAAATCTATTGTAAAGAACTAGTACAAACGCCAAGTTGGAAGAAATACATCTGTAAAAACTTCTACTTTATGTTTATTTACTCTTGATTGGATATGAGGGTGATCTTTATAAGCCCTGGCATAGGGCACATCCCTCCAAAAAAGTGGCTTTGTCGTTGGGTATGGCCTAGAGAAAGACCCTCCCCAACTCCTTGTGTCACCGGGATTCTCTTTTACACTTTTGTTTCTCACATCAGACAACAGATACAACCAACTTGGGTCATCTCCTGCCTTAAATATATTCATATCATTGAAGTTTCGAGCATAAGGAACTGCATCACCTAGTTTTTGTCCCATATAGACAGTTCCTTTTCCCCTAATATGAGCATTAATAAAGTTGTGTCTACCATAAGGGTGATTACCAAACTCACCCTCTCTGCCTAAGTACATTCCCTTGAATGACTCATTATTTTGAATCCAAAATATGTTATTGAAGTTATTAAAAATCCAATCATTTGATGCCGTATCTTGTGAAATATTCCAATTTCCTATTTGATAAATAGCTATACAGCTAGCAATGCTGGGGTTTTGATGCAGAGCTTTAGCTGTGGTCGTAATGGCGCCCCATACTAATATCCAAACTTTTTCACTACACCCTTTCGTATTTTTATGACTCAAAACCTGTTTTATAATTTCATTAGAACCTGCCGTTACTGCTCTCGTAGGTGGTGGTCCATACATTCCATTGCCAGCAAATACTCTGGACAGGGCCTCAGCTTCAGAGATGAGCCCTGGCTTTTTTTTCCTAAGGTGATCTAGATCTACTCTCCGAATCCATTCTTTAATTTTTTCATGCTCTGAAGGAATCGGTCTTTTTAAATCCTGCCTACTCATTGAAGATACAAAGGCCAAAGGGTCTAAACAGTCCGTTTGGTGCATAAAATGCACAAAGGACTGAATATCGTCAGGGTCAGAATACTTTACCCCTAAGTCCGTATCAATAATAACACTTATGGGTGCCTTACCATTACAGCTAGTTACAGGAGGAGGTGGCGGCGGTGGTGTGGCTGCTTTTGTTACAAAAACCTTAAAGTTTTTAAAAATTGAGGTTACTCCATTCGTATACCTTGCCCATACTCTCACATTATAAGTTCCAGCTGCGGTTGGAGTCCCCTTAAGGTCATAACCTGAGAACGAGAGCCACCCTGGACAATCACAAGTGAGCGTGTAATTTGCAGGATTTGCCGTGACTCTTTTTGAAAACAACTCACCTGTTTTCATATTCTTATTTGGAAAACTAACATTAAAGTTGGCAACACCCGGAACAGGAGGTGGAGGAGGCGGAGGAATCGGCGCAGGAGTAATAGGGTCAACAGAAAGCCCCTCCAAAGAACCTATTTCTAATTCTAAGCAATTATTAAATACAAATGTCATTGAGCCCATTAGGCCAATTAAAATTAGAATCGATAAAGTCCGTCTCATTATTAAACAGATCGGCTTATTTTTGATTTATCTAAAGGAAAAGATAAGACATCTCACTCAACAAAAGCCTCAAACCATAAATAATGATAAAAGTCTTGAAACATCAAATAGAATAACAATCAAGTACTTAATATTAAAGGGCTTTTAAAAAAGTCATTGAGTCATGACCAATACTATTTTTTTCAGTTAAACTCCCAATATGTTAACTAATCTACAAAAAGTATCACTTTTTTACTCAGCTTTTGTAGTCCTGACAGCCTGTATTTATTTAGCGCCTTTTCTTTGGTCTAAAACAAAGGTTTCTTGGAAAACCATTAAAAGCTGGCTTTTTCTAACCCCTTTCTTATTGCTTGCTCTTTTATTACCCTACCCAATGCCTCTTCTAATACTTTCCTTATTTAGCATCTATTCTGCAAAATCCTTTTACCAATTTGTT
>CALGNA010000022.1 GCA_937958795.1 uncultured Bdellovibrionales bacterium
CATGTCTTTAATAAATTGCTTTGTTTCGTCATTTACCTCGTCTACTTTTAAAGCTACCTTTCTAAGGACTGGATCTGGGTATGTGTGAATTTTTAATATCATAATATTAGTCTCTTTTTTTATCTTCTTTTCTGAACTTCATATTTTTTTTCATATTTTACTCATTCTTAAGCTTCTAACAAAGGCTTATCACCACTTTAAATCAGTAGCAATTAGCTCCTGCAGGTGTCTTCTTTTGTTTTTTGCCACATATATTTACTATATTTTTTTATGGTATTTTCTGTAAACAAAAACAATCAACATAAGACACAACATGAGAGCATGACCAGCCCAAGCACCTACAAAAGAGGAAAGCGTACCTGCTCTCGCCAGCGACAAACCACCTTCAAACAATATGACATTTAAAAAGGTCACTCCTATACAAAAACTCAAAGTAACAAAAATTTTAGCTCTTCTAGGGTGCATATTCAAAAATGGAAGGATTAAAAAAACAAGAACAAGAGCCATAAATGGAAAACTCAGTTTTTTATGCCACTCAGATTTTGCAATAAGTGGATCTAAACCAGATACTTTGGCTAAACGCACTTCTTCACCTAATGACTTTAAGGTTTGAAAAGAATGATAGCGACTATATGGTGGTAGCTTAATATCTTGTAAAGATAATAGGTCTTTTCGCTCTAGAGTTTCAAAGTTTTCTTGTACTGGGTTATCTTCCTGCTCCCCCTGCACCATAAACTGGTCTGCAACCCCCTTTGCTTCTTCCTTCTTACCCTGAATAATAGTTCCATTGGTAAAAATCCAATTCCCTTCAGTATCTGCTTTTGCTGTCTCTGCCTGAATATAGGATTTTAATTTCCAGTCATCATCATATTCATAAACTTGTGGGTTCTGGAAAAATTGATTTTGTAAAATTTTATCAAAATGAAAGATGGAATTCTTCCAGCGATACCAAATATCTTTTTTAGATAAGCTAGAATACCTTTCTGGCTTATTTCTAATATCAACATAATAAATCTTATTTCTTATATCCATAGTTTGAGGAACTATAAATTCACCAAATACAAACTGACCTAAGGACAGTAGAATGCAAATTGCCACGAGAGGCTTTAAAACTTGGACATAAGACTGACCAAAACTTTGAATAGCAATCATTTCACTATTTCTTACCAAACGAACTAGTACAGTCGCAACGCTTACAACTAAAGCAATCGGGAACATATAATACAGGGCCCAAGGAATATAATAGTATAGATAGCTTAAAAACTGTCCCGATCCAGAGAATTTAATATAGGAAAGCATGGATGAAACATCGATGCATAAAAATAAAACCAACAAAGATATCAAACTACCAAAGAAAAACTTTAAAAAAAGGCTCAATACGTATTTGTTTACTTGGGTCAACACTAAAAAAGCCTTTTGAAAGGTCCAATTAGCCTTGACTGTTTAGTGTCTAAATATTTTACTCAACTTATGGCTTTACGCGTCTTACTTGCTGATGAAAGTGCAACCATTAAAAAAGTATTTACTCTTGCTCTGCAAGATTTTAATATGGAACTATTTCCTATTAGCCACGGTGTTGATGTGCTACAGGGAGCCATAGACCATAAACCAGACATAATTTTTGCTGATGTGCTCTTACAGAAAAAAAATGGATATGACCTTAGTAAGCAATTAAAATCACATATTGATACTCAAGAAATCCCCATTGTCTTGCTTTGGAGTTCTTTTTTAGAACTTGATGCTAATAAATTTGAAGAATCATTAGCTAATGATCATCTTGAAAAACCTTTTGATGTGGATTCTCTTCGAAACGCTATACTTAAATGGGTACCACAGCTTCACAATGATAACCTTGGTGAACACTTAGACTTCCCTGAGGTTGATACTCAGAAATGGTCTAGTGAGATTAAAGACCATACTGCAAAAAACCCGGAACCTCTTCAAGAGCCACCTAAAAGCATCTCCTCCTCAAAAAGAAAATCTTTGGATGATCAACTTTTTGACCAGTTCAACCAAAGTCCAGATGAAACAACACAAATTGAAGAAAACCAAAAGACACAAGCACCTGAAACCAACTCACCCCCTTCTCAAGACAAATTAAAGCCAAACAGGAACCTATCAGAGGCTAAAAGAACAAAAGCCAGTACAGACGATCTATTTGGCGATGTTGAGCTTAATGAACTTTCATTAGATAACCTTGGTAGCTGGTCAGAAAGCGACCTTTCTGATTTTGACTTGAACAACCTAGAAGAACATCTCTCAGAAATTGATCAAAAACTTCAGCTTAATGATGAAGCTAGTACTCTTGCTGCCCCTGAATTACCTAAAACAATTCAACAAGAAACAAACTCAGAAACTAAAAATGAAGAATTATTTGGTCAGCCCTCCAAAACTCATGACTCCCAAGATAATGAGGCCGTAGACCTCCTACCTCCAGTGCAAGAACAAGTCCCTTCAAAAATAGACACAACTAAAAGCTTTCAGCTATCTGATACTCTTTCTAAGGCAGAAATGACTGAGATTATCAAAAATCAAAGCAAAGAAGTTATTGAAGCCGTTGTTTGGGACATTGTTCCTGAAATTGCTAAACAGTTGGTCCAAAAAGAAATTGATCGCCTTATGGGTCAAGCTGAACTCTAAGCCCTACTTATTGGCAAGGTTCACTTTATATGCCAAATAGTTAGCATGGAACTCACAATTAAAAAACTTGTTCAGATGGCTTTAGACGAAGATATCCCACAAAAAGATATTACGACCGATTCATTTCATAAAGACCTCACACAAAAAGCCAAACTTATTGCCAAACAGGACTTAATTTTATCTGGCTTAGATTTTTTTATAATGAGTTTTAAGCACCTAAACCCTCAAGTAGAGCTAAATAGTTTTTTCAAAGACGGAGACTCAATCCCCAAAGGATCTGTCGTCTGTGAAGTTATGGGTGACTCTAAAAAAATGCTCCAAGCAGAAAGAGTAGGTTTAAATTTTTTAGGTCGCCTATCCGGCATTGCAACAGCGACACATCAACTTCAAAAACTGATTTCGCATACTAAATGTAAAATTACAGATACTCGCAAAACATCGCCCTTACTACGGGTGTATGAGAAAAAAGCTGTCCGTGATGGGGGCGGAGTTAATCACCGTATGAACCTTTCGACAGGCTATATGATAAAAGAAAACCATTTCGCATTTGGGAACAATGATCTTGTTAAAACTCTAAAATCTGTCTTAGAGCATCAGTCACAACACCCAGATACTCCTCCCATAACCATTGAAGTTACAAACTTGGATCAACTTAATGAAGTTGTTAAATGGCCTGTTCAAAGAGTGATGTTAGATAATTGGGATGACGATAAGCTTTCTGAGACATGTGAGCTCATACCGCAAACAATGCAAATTGAAGCCAGCGGTAATATGACGGCTCAAAGAATCCCTAAAGTTGCAGAGTCTGGAGTTCAATTCATAAGCGTTGGAGCACTGACTCATTCTGTTATGAACGCTGACTTTAGTCTTTTGTTTGATAATGCAATCACCTGAAACACCTAACTATTTTTCTATTTATGAGAGTCTCAAAACCTGGGATCAGCTTTACAGTCAAAAAAACTCTGTAAATACTCACTTATTTAAAAGCCTAGAAAGCACCAATGACTGGGCCAAGGCTCACATCCTAAAACCAAATATATTAAACTTTACAGCGACTGACCTTCAAACTAATGGAAGGGGCCAATATGATCGCAAATGGGTTTCAACTCCTGAGGGGCATGGACTTTTTTGTACTTGGTCTTTTATGATCAAGCCCAAATTTCTAGATGAAAACCTAAGTAGTATCGTAGGGAACAACTTATTAAATAATATCTCGCTGGTTTTTCCTTCAATTCAGCCATTTATAAGCCTTAAACTCCCCAATGATATTTTGATCCGTTATAAAAAAACTGCTGGCATTCTAACTGAGATCATAAGCGTAGGAAATCACCATACTGTTCACATAGGACTTGGTCTCAATGTTTGGTCTTCACCAAAGGGCTTAGATCAACCCACAACTCATCTATCTCAACATCTAACTATGCAAACACAAGGTCAGCACTCTGAATTATCTCAAAAAAACTTCTTTAAACTCATGAACCTTACGGCTATGCAGTTTAAAAGGAAACTTATATGAAACGAGGCTTTTTTCTCTACTTTGGACTCATGACCCTAGCCTATATGATTTTTGTTGGTGTCAGATCAGGTTATTTTTCTAAAACAGAAATTGAACAAACCAAAACGACTGATTTTTATCTGGCTTATGCAGAAGTAAATGGACCCTATAACAAAATTTTAACCTCTCTTGAAAAAGTCGAGGGCCTCATACAACAAAAGTTTTCCATTCAAAGCTGCACAAGTAGCTTTGGCCTCTATTGGAATAACCCTAAAACTACGAACCCAAAAGATTTAAAATCCTGGGTTGGATGTGTTTTAAAGGCGAGTGAGTTTAAAGAACTCCAATCTCACCAACCGCAAGCCCTTACAGACAACACATCTACAATTCAGGGAATAAAATTAAAACATTTGCCACCATTTTTTGCTTTTAAAGGCACCTACCGGGGCTCCCCAAGTATGACACCTCTTAAAGTCTACCCAAAGCTCTTTAAAGCATTAAAAAACTCTGTTAAAAAACCAGAAATCGAGGCAAGTTTTTCACCTATTCTAGAAATTTACTCCACTG
This sequence comes from uncultured Bdellovibrionales bacterium, assembly GCA_937958795.1. GTDB lineage: Bacteria > Bdellovibrionota > Bdellovibrionia > Bdellovibrionales > UBA1609 > CALGNA01. The sequence continues at coordinate 4,703 of CALGNA010000022.1, forward strand.
AGCCACCTAAAAACGATTATGTTACAAATGTTTTTATTCAATATGGAGATGGTTTTTTAAAACAATACCCTAAGGCTTACTAGACGTTTGTTCTAATCTGATTTATTTAAGAGGATAACGCAGTTCTCCTCTTATTAGACCTTAATTTTTGCTAAGATCATTTTTCTGGTCATGACGACCAGTTACTTTTTCCAAGGAGTGGAGTTTATGTTTAAAATCATCAGCCTAGTTTCAATTTGCCTTATGCTAGCTCTTCCAAGCTTTAGCTCAAACTCAAACAACCCTTATATAGATTTTTATGGAACCGAACTCTATAACATAGAACTTGTGGCCTACAGTGTTTGCCAACAAAACCTGCCTGTAGATCAGCACGATGCTTGCTTTGTTTTCTTAAACGACCAAGATAACGCTATCTCTTACCTAGAAGCACTTGGTTACTTTAAAGCTCAGTACCCATGGCTTGAAGAGTGATATTCATTCAAAATTAATTCCTAAACACCAGTGCCTCCAAATAAAAACCATAAAGTTTTACTCATACGGCACTGGCTCGACTTGGTTTTGATAACCATGAGAAATATATTTACTAAAGTTACTATCATTACAAAATGAATCCGTATTTTTTAAACACTGTCCACTTGTAGGTTTATTCTTCAAAGTACCATTGTCATCTTCTTTAGTACACAGATCATAATAGTAGTTTTTAGTTTTACATCCAGGGTACACAATCTTATTAAAATGTGCAGAACTTAATAAAGATCGCCCACCATCGATACTTCTTTGCCAAGTCGTTTGATTGTCTGACATAATAGAAAACATAGGGCCAATACTCCTACAATCTGATTTTAAACTATAGGTTTTATCACTTGATGGATCTTTTACCAGTACACTATTGCCATTAACTTGATCAAATTTAATTTCTACACCGATCGCCTCTGACAAGTTACTATGAAACTCTAGGTCGCCGGCATCAGACATGGTATAACCACTCTGTTCCTCACGGTAAGAGTCTTTTAAGCCTAATAAATGTAAAACTTCATGTACAATTGCTGAACACTCAATATTTGGGTTGTATTCACCAGAGTTCGATCTGTGATTGTGTGCTCCTATTTCTATTTCTTGTTTTGGCGCACTTGAGTCTAAAACGATTTCAAGCCTTTTTCCTGTTGCTGGGTCATACATGTGCTTATTCGCCTCACTTAAACAGCTATTAGCTTTGGCCTTGAATTCATCATTTAGGGAGCTACCTGCGTGAGAACTTGAATGACCTGAGTAGTTCGCTCCCTCAACAAACTCTAAATTTATTTTTGCTTGAGTTACATTTTCATTTTTTTGATATAAAACATAGGGTTTGTGAATATTTTCAATGTAATCATCTGTCTCAGTTGGTAGAACCTCTGTGTTTAAACTTTCGCCTACCTTCATTTGTTCACAAAAAATAGAATCAGAATCTTGTTCAATAAATTCAATCACTTCTCGTAATTTAGAACCAGAAAGGTACATCATGTCTAAACAAAGGTTTGCATTGATATTTTGAATATTTGAAAAAGAAGCTGGTATTAGTTTTCGAGCTGCATTCAGAATTTTCCTTTTCTGAAGACCTAGTTTTTAACAATAAGCCGTCTTCTTAACAATCCCGTCATTCATGCAACTATTTAAATAAGTGGTTCTATAACTCATATCCTTTATTAGCTTCAGAGCCGTTTGAATTTTACATCGATCAGATGCACTAGATACAAGACTCTTAAATTGAGTTTCAAAAAAAGGACTTGCCAGAATGCGATAAGAACTCGAATTACACAGATCAGAAGTTGTATTTATACCAAAATTTGCATGAACTAAAAACCCCAACCTAGGGACTACATTACCTTCTGAGTCCTTAAACATATCTTTTCTTACGTTGCCTTTTCCATCTTCCGCATCAAATACATCATCTATTATCTCATTTATAAAAACTAATTTACATTTATTTGTTAACTCAGAAGACTCTTGCTTGTCGCAATACTTATAAAACTCATCCCTATGATCTAGAAAAAGTTTCGTATAACAGTCCGTATAATCTACACCACTGTTCTTAATTTTACCCACTAAATCTCTTACTTCACTGAAATCAAATTCAAAACTCTCACCTGTGTAACTGTATCCTAACCTAAGAGTCATCTGCTCTGGCACAGGAAGATCATAGAGCCGTGCATCTTGTTTGCAACTCCACTGCAAATTTACATTCTCTGCAAAAACATCACAAGAAATGCTTATAAATAAAATAATTATAAAAAATTTGAACTTATAAATAATGCTGTCCATGTTCATTTGAAAAAAGCCTGTCTTTTTTTTCTATTTTAATTTTTTTAGATTTTATAACTTTATTGTTTTTTATGAAAATTTCTTTAGCTATTTTTTTTGTATGCTTTTTTGCTAGATAAACGGTTGAGCACTCAACACAAAATACTTTTTCTTTAGCTATTAAACTAAAAAATCTGTCTAACAACTCAAATTTCAGGCTATTTCTATGGACCACTGATCCATTAATTTTATAGACAGTGCTGTGGTAGGGCTCTTCACTTATTTTTCTAGTGTAAGTTTTTTCATAATCACAAAATCCATTATTTATAAATTTTAAGATTTTATTAGCTTTTATAACTCCTATACCAATTAAGCCTTTCTCATTAAAATCTAAGATTCTTGATGAATTTGAAGTAACAACCCAATCTCCATTTAGTTTTGTAACTAAACCCACCTCTTCATTTCCTGTGCTCATTTTTTTTGAAATTGTTAGAACATTCTGGCAACTTGCTTCCACACCTGCTGTAAACATAAGTAGAAAAAAGAACTGCATAGAAAAGAACAGTAAAGAACGGATTAACAGCATTTGGTTTTTTAGTATAAAATAGTATTTCACACCTCATATGCTAAAACACAAAGCATCAAATCAACATATGTAATCAAGCTCGCTAGACCTAAGTAAGGCGCCCTTAAGGAAGGTCACAATAAAAAACCTCGTATTTTAATACGAGGTTGATGGAAATCTATTATCATTTTAAAGTTAATAAATTTGAAAAAATGGAAATCTAAATAAAAACCTTATTCTTAATCTTATCTAAAATAATTTTTTCTGGCATCAATGGATCTTTAGGATTAACACTAAACAAAGCCTGTTGCTCACAACGTATTTTATTCTTAACTAAGAAGTTTAAAATAGCTGCTAGTTTTTTATTCTTTTTGTCTTTAAAAAATGGATCATTAGATAGTACATCTCTAGCTTTTTTTAAGGCTCTGACTTCAGAAGCATCTTTTTCTTTTACTTTATAAGAGTTCAAATCATATTCTTTGATATCTTCAGGTAAGATCCCTAAAAATTTAACATCTGGTGCTGAAAAGTCTTTATTTCGAATCAAACTTGCTGCTGAACCCGCCTTTAAAGTTCTAAAGATGTTTTGCATTGTGTACGCATCCAGATCTCCAAAAAAATACATAGGTATTTTTAGCTGATCTTGAATAAGTTTACACCAACCCCTAACTCCATTACTTGGAACACCCTTAGCACCCATAAGGATGCAGTTGTTTCTCTTTGTAAATCCACGCGTTACTAAGGTATTGGCAGTACCTTGAGACTCAACAATTAAACAAAAATCAATTTTACCTTTTGCCTTAAGTTTTAAAGCTGTCGGTTGGTTTTTAGGCTGAAAAGGTGCTGTACCCAGTTTACTTAAATCAATGGTCGCTTTTTCACCATCATTCATGGTTTCAGTTACAATCAGGTTCTGAGAATAACTTTGTCCACCCCGGTCATCAGCAAAACAGTTCAGCTCTTCACGGTATACCTCAAGCATATCTGTTATAAACTCAATGACTGAGTCACTTTCTGGCTGTCCGTCAAAGTCAATTGGCTTAAGAGATGGGTCACTTTTAACCAAACCTTTTGCCATATAGTACAACTCACGCTTTGTATTTGTTGCTCCCGTATTGATATTATTTAAAAGGATCTCAAGCATAAAGACTGTTCTTGCTAACTTCTGAACAGAAGACACATTAAGCTCACTCTTCACAACCTTATCACCCGGAACAAAGTAGCCCACAGATGGGTCATAAATAGAGTTATCTAAGTTACATCTTACAGCCTCTAGAATGGGACGCTGGCCCTTCTCTAAAGTCGAAAGCATATACTGACAGATCTCTTCTGCTTTAGATTGAACACTTTTTCTAGATGATTTTGATGTCCTTGCCATTATGATTCCCCTAACTTTTCAGCTTGCTTTACTTTTAAGCTCTTTAATTTCTCTTCAGCGACTTCTAATTCTGCTATTGCCACTTCTGTGTCTATACCTAAAATCTTACTTAGACCGTCTTCAGCACGTTTTTTTCTAGCCTGACTCGCCTTTGTCATACTGACCAAACCATTCACTAAAATAGGTCCAAACTTTTCAATATGACGAATTTTTCTTTCAAGATCTTCTGCCTTGGCTTCTTTTTTGATATGCCTTGAAAGTTTTTGACCTGCTTTTTGAAGAGCTAATCTAATTTCATCTACTAACTCTTCAGAAGCATCAATGGTTTCTTTCGAAGCATTTTTAAATTTAATAAATGGCGACGTAACAGATACTGCAAAAATATAAGGACCCTGTGGAATGCTGTTTTTACTCTGCTTTAAACCGTAACTTTTCCAATTTACAGATTCAATAGCTCTCGTTATAGCGCAAGATGATTTATCAAATTGCAATGGCACGCGGTTAGCAAATCTTAAAAGCTGTACGGATTTATCTTCTTCACCACGATCAATAAAGCGCGCCAAAGCAACCTCAACTACCGTAGGCTTAAAGTCACAGATTTTAGGTTTTCTTGTTACAACACTAAAAAAATCAACCTCTCCTAAACGCTGAATGCTCTTTGCTAGCGAATCTTCACCTACTGTCAGAACAGATTTTGTTGAAGGACTTGATAAGTCTGCATCTATTAAAAAAGCAAAAATTTGCTTTAACTCTTTATCATCAAACTGAGTCATGGCTTTATTAAGCCAGGCTTTCTTCATTCCATTTTTTACTAAAAGCTTTAAGGAATGATCTGTAATTCTTGAAAAACCTGTTTTTAAAAAAATCTTTAAGGATGTTCTGCCAAATAAACCCGCATGAGTTACAAACTCACCAAGCTTCATTGTATGGGGATGGGGCAACACAGAAGGTGGAACTACGGGGACTTCTGTTGAAACACGCTCAACCTCAACCCACTCTTTATCCGGCATTTTATACTTTAAAGTGAGATGAGGGTTAACTAAAGTTGTTCCCTCTAAATAGGTAAGTAAACCACCATCTCCATTTAGCTGGATTCTACCATCAAACTTAAACTCAACCTGAAGACCTGTTTTCTTATCCCATTCAAGAGTTTCTTTTTTCTTAACGAGCCCCTTGTTTCCCTTAATATCAACATCGATATACATCTCAACAGCTTTCTTCATACTAGCTGTTTTACTCTTAACCCGTACGCCAGATGCGTGAGTTAACTGAGCCCATGTTGTAGCAGCTGAAATACCAATACCTTGCTGCCCCCTAGAGCAACGACCTCTGCCAAATTTAGAAGATGCCAAATACTCTCCAAAAACTCGAGGTAAATTCTCTGCCGACAAGCCAGGCCCATTATCTTCTATTATAATCTGTATGAGATCGGAATTTTTACTCCCACCCTTACCAAGTCTTTCTATCTGAATAGAAAGCTCAGGGAGAATCATATTATCTTCACAGGCATCAAGTGAATTATCGACTGCCTCTTTTAATGTTGTCAAAACAGCTTTTGTTGGGGATGAAAACCCAACCTGCTGTAGGTTTTTAGCAAAGTACTCTGCTGTACTACTGGATGTGATCTTATTTGCCATGCTTGATGCTTCTCCTTGGTGACAACTTATGTGTTACTTTTTTCTAGTTTTCACAAGCTTCTTATTAGTGCTGAATTTTTAAGCAAATTTTAAATCTGTGCCTAAACTCCACTGCTTATTTCAACACATACTTTTTCATTCTATATATAAAATTAATATTCTACACGAGAAATAATAAATGTTTTTATTTTTTGGAATCAATTTTTAGATATTCACTAAAATTCTATCGAGTGAGATACTAGGATGTAACCACTCGTCACCTAAGACTTTTGGTTTTCTAAATCCTCTAAAATCATGTCCACTGGGGTTTTGTAAGATTTTTTTGAATTACATTCCTTACAAGAAACCACCACATTAGATTTTACAGAACGACCGCCTCTGATCACAGGAACCTTATGATCCATGTTTAGATCTTCAGAACCAAATCTATCTTCACAGTAATAACAGACCCCTTTATTGATCTGCTCCTTCCACCAGCGCGTCTGACGAAGCTCTCGTGCCTTAGAACGCTCTTGTTTGATATGGCTTGGACTGGCTTTTTCAAATTCTCTCATAATGATGCTACGTATCATGAAGAAGCACTTGTCAGCAACAACAAAGCTCGTCAAAAAAACAATATGAAATGTGAAGATATGGAAAAACGAATTACAGAAGCCTACCCAGACAGCACTGCTGCTGTCTTAGACCCTCACGAAAGCGGAAACCACTTTGAAGTTCGAGTTGAGCGAGGCCAAGAACTACAAAAACTCTCAAGAATTCAGCTCCACAGAGCCATCATGGGACTTTTTGAAAAAGAACTTCACTCAGGTGAAGTCCACGCCCTTACTATTAAAACCATTTAAATTTATATATTAAACTTTAAAACCCAGGAGAGTCCTAATGGAATTATCCCCATCAGCTAAAACTAAAATCGAGAAGCACCTATCTGACAATAAGGTTTTCTTATTCATGAAAGGAACTCCACAATTCCCAATGTGTGGTTTTTCAGGTCGAGTTGTCGCTATTCTAAATGAGCTTGGAGCTGACTTCCAAAGCTGCAATGTTTTAGAAGACGAAGAAATCAGAAGCGGTATTAAAATGTACGGCAACTGGCCAACTATTCCTCAGCTTTATGTTAACAAAGAACTCGTTGGTGGAAGCGATATCCTAACTGAGATGTTTCAAAATGGTGAGTTGAAGACTCTGTTGGAAGCCTAGTTAGAATTTTTCTCTTTCAGAGGTGGTTATTTAAAATCTACCCCTCACTTTCTTTAGCTAATTCACCAAGCCTATTCTCACTCATAATTTTTGACCATCTGGTCTAATTTTCTATAGTGACGTCTATAAGGCGTATATCCATTTTCATCGCCATCTAATTTACTAGTAAAAAAACCTCTAAACACCAATGTGCCTTCGGGGTTAAATACAAGCTGATAAGGGTAACCTCTGGCTCCCTCAAATATATTTATATTATTAGAAGTATAAAATTTATTTGAAAATTTACTTAAACCACCCTCTGTTTCATAAAAGTAAGTATCAACACCTTTCATACTAACATTAGATTTTTTGGCAGCTTTAACTAAATCTTTTCTAATTATTTCTAAAGTTTGATTAGAGCTTTCTATTGTCAGGTGTACTTGAACTACTTTATCCCCCCATAAATCATCAACTACCTTATACCCATTAAGGTCATAAATCTGTAGTTCATTTCTTTGATAAGAGAAAAACTCCTTATCAGCGGCGCAGTATCCACACCATGTTGCTGAAACATCTAATATCACCCATTTTCCTTCATATTTTTTTAGAAAAGGCATTTCAGAATTTTCATCAATTCTTAGCTCTTCAATTTTTTCAAGGCTATCAACTGTGTTCTCATCTATGATGATATCGTCAACCATAACTGGAACGACTGGGATTTGATAAAGATCTGAAATATGAACTTCTGGTAAGTTCTCAAAATCAGCGTAAGCATTATGTAAAAAAATAGAACTCACATAAAGCACACATAAACTAAATTGAACTATCAATTTTGCACAATTTTTAAAATCCATAAAACACCTCCAGCAAGTAAGAACCATATAAATGCTCTAAACTTCTCATTCAATCTAGTTTGAAGATTCTCCAAACAATGATTCCAAGCATAAATTGACTCACAGCAAATCAACCAAACACCTAAGTAAAACTCGGATATGAGCATGTCCTAGAGGAATAAAATTGTATTATTTTCAAAATAATGCGATCAAAATAATGCCATTAGAAAGTGGCACCTGCTTAATATAAAATCTTTTTACTCACGGAGGAGTAATATGAGACTTTTTGTCCTTATTTTTTTAATGTCCATACATTTTCAAGCATCAGCCGTCTTTGTGTTTTTCAATGAAGTCATAAATGAATATAAGTTTGACGGAGTTATAGAAGACTCAGAACTTAAAAAAATAATTCAAACAGTTCGTAACAGAGAACTTGCTAATGAAGGCGCAACATCTGACTGTCATATACTCCTAGATATTATTAGATATAATGGCATTCTTAAAGACCAAGAAAAACCAACATATACTTTTAGCCTAAATGATAAAGATAATTTAAATCTCATTAACCAATGTGGTTTAAAATTTTTAAACACTCACTTTGATTTTGAAACACAAAAAGAGACATTAAAATCTCAACTCGAACAAATTGTAGCCTATCCAAATCAGCCTATTACTGGATATATTTCTGGCGGATATAAAGTGATGGCCCTAAACTTAACCACCTTACCTACTGACAGGAGATCACATAGCACTCCAAGAGATTCTAGCTGGGTACAATCTAATGGCTACTTCTCTTTAGATATTCAAAGCGCACAAGCTGGCGATAAAATATCGATTTGGATTGATAATGAACACGGAGAACACATGGCTGACGCTGTTCTAGACGTTGGTTACTGGTTGCCTGATTCGAGACCTCCAGTTTTAAACAAAAATTTATTCTTACTCAAAAGATATGCCGATAACACGGACTATTTAACTAGCTTTGCATCAAGTGCAATCGGCGAACCAAATTTACAAATCAGGTTTTACCCTAATATCAGCAACAATCCTTTGTCTGATCTGACACCACTTGTTGATTTTTCTCTTGGAGATACTGGAAAAATGCCTGTCATCATGAACAACGAGCAATTAACTGTGGATCCTCAGTATTTAGATAGATCCCAAGGTATTGATTATCAAATTTATGCCAAAGAGCCCTCAAGAAATGAATGGGTCTACATTGGGTTAATCTATGGAGAAAACCTTACAAAAAACGAACAGGGACAATTTATTTTAGCAAAAGATCATTTTAACGAAACCGAACCCTTAAACAGTGGCGGCCCTTATAACAACCAGCATGTCTCTTACTTTAAGTTTGATGGGCCTTTGTTTGATACTACAACTCCAGATATCTCAGATGTAACCCAAGGTAATATTTCCGATTGTTATTTTGCTGGGGCCCTAAGAGCTGTTGCTCACTATTATCCCGATATTTTACAAAATGATATTATTAAACTAAACACTGAACTCAGTACTCCTGATAAAGATATCTATACGGTTCGATTTTTTGAACTTGATAATTCTAATAATAGAAAACCAACATCTATAGTTAAAGAGTATCATGTCGATGCTTATCTGCCTGCCTCATCTAGTGGCTTAGCTTTATACATGAGAGGAACTTACAAAGGTCCATTTGCTATGGAGCTTTGGGGACCTCTCATTGAGAAAGCCTATGTTATTCATCGTTCTAATTTAAAAAAGAAAGATAGGTTTAGCTACGAATACATTGGTGGTCCAAGCCAAGGACAGCTCATACACTTTCTTTTAAACTCACTAATTGGGGGAAGCGCAGTTAGTGATAGTCCCTATCATTACTATAAAACCACAACAGCTTTTGCTGAAAGCATTGAAAAACACTATGATTTTCAAAATAGTAAATTTAAAGGCCCCGTTTTAATTGAAACTATTCAAGCAATATATGATCCACTTGCTTCATACAGGTATAAAACGGAAGAAAACATAGTTGGAAACCACCAATATGTAATTTTAGATTACGACAAAGCCAATCAAAAAGTTTTAATTACAAATCCTTGGAACCAATTTGAACCCATTCAAGATGGACTAGATGACGGTCAGTTTTGGGTACCAGTAGAATTTGTATACAGAAACTTTCATTGGGTCTATTTTTATAACTTAAATGAATAAGCATTTATAAAATAATTTTTATTACATTAAAGATAAGAGAGTACCTTTTTTAAATAAAAAATTAAAGCACATGTGTCAGATGTGCTTTAAAAAATAAGTTTTTAAATTTTGTAACTTCTGTCAAAGTTTCCTCTTTTTTTATATTTTCCAAATCACCACAAAAAGCCTGAAAGTCGCTTAGCATACAAAGACCTTAACTCTCCATATGAAGACCCAACTTGGCCCTCAAAAACCATTCTTGATTTTTGCAAGACTCAAGATGAAGGTTATGATCCAGTATCTTGCTTATCCTATTTAAGACTCTTTCATTTTCAAGATTTTGGAAAAATGGACTCTGAAGTTAAGCATGAGAAATTATTTGAAAAAGCGCTTAGTGTTTCAAAATTATCTTTAAAAAAGATCTTAGCTTTATACGTTATGCAAAATTTATATGTAACAGAAGAGTGTGAGCCTACTTTAAGTCTTGCATTAGGACTCCATCCTGGAGTTGATAATCACATTAAAGATTTTATTAAAGAAGAGAGTGGACATGATATCTTATTAAAAAGATCGATTGCATCTTTAACTAAAAATTCAACAGATATTAATTTAAATGACACGCCTGTTTTAAAATCTATTATTAAAGTTATGGATCATTTTAAATATACAGCTCAAAACAATTTGTTAGCATTTTGTTTTATGGTGGACATGTTTGAAAGGGATGAAGAAAATAGTTCGGTAGCTCATTTCCTAGAGCTCATTGGAGAAAAGAAGGCTGCAAGTCCTTTAAAAACTCACTCAAAGATTAATCACGAAGGAGGGCATGCCAATGAAAGCTTTAATATGCTTTCTGAGGTAGGAACTTTATCTCAACTTTATTTAAAACAAGGAATAGAGCTCGCCGAAGTTGGATCTAATCTTATGAAAAAATTCATGATAGAAAGAAACAACTCTTGTCAAAAACTCATAAACTAGGGGCTCTTACCTAAACAGGTAGAGCTCTTAGTTTAAGAATACACCTAAGTTTAAAATAGTTTATAAAATCCTCTGAAATCTAAAAGCAACGTCTTCATTTCTAAGAAAAAACAGAAATCACCTCTCATACTATTTTATTATACAAGGACCGCTTGAGTTATCTTGAATACAAACCTCTGAGTTATTTTCATAATGTGGAGGCTCAACTGTAATTCCTCCATAAGCTTTTGTATTTGGCACAGTTACAATTGCATTTGAAACAATTGTTTCACCATCATGCTTACAAGTTGCTGTAACACCAATAACCATACCTGGGATTAAAACAGTATCCGAAACCCACTCCTCCCCAGGATTAAGAATAAAAGACCCATATCCTGGGCTCTTACTATGTTCCACCGAAAAGGTTGCAAAAAGACTTTCTGAACAAGGCTGATAGTTGGCTTGTCCCTTTTTGTTATGAACTTGTAAAATGGCATTAGGTAGCGTTCCTAGCACATCCTGCATAGGACATCCGGTTAACAACAACCCAACAACACTTACGACAAAAATAGGTATAATTTTTTTCATTTGAATCCTTTTTAAATACATATTTCTCATTAATGCAATTAAAATGCCACCTTATTTTGCTTATATTATAAACTATTTAATAAATACATTGTCTAAAACCCAGACAACTGTCTAAAAAATAATACAGCTGTTTCATAATGAGAATATATATTGTTTACCTATTTTGTTCTTGAGATAGTATTCCTAAGTTAAACGTAACCAGGGGATAGTTTTTGAATCATAAGTATATTAAATCAGCTCTAATAGTTTCTTTTCTAGGATCACTCTTTCTATTGTTTCAAAACTGTGGACTTGGGCTATCGGCAGATACATCCAGCCTTAACAACATCCCAGTCATTGATATAGAACAAGACATTGGCCAAACCTTAGCCCTCCTTGAAAGAGTTGCAGCAAAGCATGACTTAAAAGCACTTTCAAATGGATTTGCAAAAACACTCACTGCTGTAGATTTTGATGGTGAAGACTTTGTACATATTAATTTTTTTACTCCCACAAAAATAACTGATATTTTTACAGAGGGCTTGAAAATTAATAAAAATAGCTGGGATTCAACCTCAGAAGAAGACTCTGACTACTACACTATTGTTACCGGTGCTCAAACAAATAGAAGCCCTGTAACATCAAGGGAAGTTGGAGTAGACCTTCTGGTTCATCTTGGAGAACTCATTTATGCCAATGGGACAAATAATTTTGATTATGTTTTGGCAATTGATCCTATGAATTTTGCTGTTAAAACAAAAAATTCACTCTATTTTGACCTAAGAACAAAAAAACGAATTTCCAATGAAGAACTGAAAGAATTTAAAATTAGGTATGCAAAACTCAAAGCGCACAATCAAAAAAGAAACCTAGATGAAGTTGTAGAGGAATGGGGAGAGATTTTAGCACAAAAAGCTGACCCAACAACTGCAGTTGCATTTAATAAAATAAGTGAAAAATCTATCTCACTCCAATCAATGAAATCAACATCTCTTCCATCAAACTATTTACTAGAAAACGGAGACATTGATCTTAAAGCAGCTATCTCAAAACTTTCAGATCAAAGCGTTCAGTTTTTAAGCAAGTCCTCAACAAATGAGGTTGCATCTAAATCAACAGAACGCCAATACCGAACATGCGTTTGGTTTGTCTGTTGGGTGGGCCGAGTTACGGGTCAATTATCGGGAAAAAATATGTCAGGTGGCTGGGTTCAAGAGCCTACTCAATACGGCATAGGCCATTCGTTTACAAAATTGCCACATTGCTGGACTGGCCCAGGAAACGGCCCTCCATCAAATGGAAAATACCCTTTAGGCTGTGGTCCATCTGCTTTTGCAAGCCTTTTAGATTGGTGGTGGAGACATGAGAAAAAGCCTTTCTTTGGAAAAAGCTTTAACGGAGAGCCCACAAGATATTCACAATACAATAAATCTAGAAACAATGTACAGCCGGGGTCTATTTGGAATAATATTTTTGCTAAAACAAGTGATGGAAAGCCTGTATTTGCAACAAAATATTTCAATGCATGCTGGTTTGTTGATGGTACGCTTACTCGACCAGAACAATTTCACAACGGAGCCTTAAAGTTTTTTAGAGAAAATAATACTTTTAATTTACGATATAAAGGTACTTACAACTATATCGGTGGAAACGTCATTCCATATATGAACAATTCAAATAACCTTGCAAATGGACTAAGAGAAAGTATCGGAAAAAGAAATGTACCAGCGGTTGCACTCTACCCGGCTGGTGGCTTGTATTTTCATTATTCGACTGTATTAGCCTATGACGTAAGATACGGACCAGGCTA
>CALGNA010000023.1 GCA_937958795.1 uncultured Bdellovibrionales bacterium
TCAAACAATGACCTCATTAAACTAGAGCCTCATCCTGATCAAACTTACTTAACCCCTTGCATCCCTGCTAAAGAGTTTAGAATGACAACTCCTGTAATCTTTGCAGATCAGCTTGCAGATACTGACTTAAGGGCTGGATTATCAGAACAAATTTTAGCACTTAATATTCCAATTCAAGATCTTTCTCCTCAAGAAGTTGAAAGTAAAGACGAAAACAATAAACTTTTAATTGATTTCCATACTTCAAAATTATTTTTTGACAGTAATCTCACTATAGAGTTAGAAAAAAAACTTCAGAGCTACTATAATACATGTTTGCAGTTCGAAAGCATCAAAGACTTTAATATTCACATTCAAATCAACCCATTTTACTATGAAGACAATCAAGACTATTATTCAACAATACCTTCCTTTGAATTAAAAGCTAAATCAGAAATTGAACCGAATGACCAAGAAAGATTTTTTCAACTTGAGCAAATATCAAAAGATGGACCACTCGCATTTTCATCAATTGCTGTATCTGATTTAAACACTCAATCGCTAGACATTAGAACTCTTTCTAATCAAGAAACATTAGATAAAATCACTCAGTTTAATAATCATGTTAAAAATCATTTTACTCTTAATAGGTCTCTAAATACTCGTGTTATTTTAGTCAAAAGCATTGAAAAAAATGAGGCCACTATTAACTCATGGATGGATATAGAAAATTTTGATATTGAAACCTTTTCTGGAGGAATAACCTCATTTGGAAACATTTTTGTATCTTCTCAGTTTTTTGATAAAAAGCTACTCCAACATCCTGAGTATTCTGCAGTAGATAATATTGCTCTTCTCTTGGCTCACGAAACTGGTCACCAGCTGATCGAAGGCAAAACTAACTTCTCCCCCTCTGATGTTCTTCATAATATTGCAGAAAATAATATAATGTCGTCTCATTCAGAACTAGGCGACACTGACAAATCATTTAATGAAGACCAGTGTCAAAAAATTATGGAAAATCTATAAATAGATTACTTTATTGTAGTTTAATTCTAAGACCTATTCGTACTCTCAAATATTTTATCCGCAGAACTTGCAACAAAACCCTGATAAAGTTGCCCATCTTGCTTTGGGTAACGTTTAGCAAATTCGTAATAACAAGAGGGTATTTCTAAAGTAGCATCCTCAAACTTTTTTTGAAGCTTTGAAGCCCTTGTAGAAGACTGCTCTAAAAAGACTTTAGGGCCACCTTTAATTTTCCCGCCAGAATCATTTAATTCAAAACCTTTGGATTCTACAAACTGATTGATTTCTTCAACTTCATTAAAGGATTTCAAGTTGTTAATATAAACCGTAAAGTGGTTAGGACAAAACCCAAATGCTGCCATCCAGGCTGCATACTCGCTTTCTTTTGCTAATGTTTCATAGTCAGAAGCAACGCACTTCCAAGGAGTTCCCGCATAGGTAAAAGACTCCGAAGACGTATCTAGTTTAAATTGATCACATAATTTTGCAATAATAGATTGAGACTTTTCAGAAAGCTTATTGGTTTCTAGCTCACTTATAAATAGTTTTGGAAATCTAAGAGGATCTTCTTTAAACTCCATATGTATAGCATTCAGTTTCTTTTCAACAAAAGTATACTCACCTCTTTGAACATAACCCAGTTTTTCAAATGCTTTTTTAAAAACATCCACACCCATCTTTGGATGTTGAAAAGTTCTAAAAGCAACATGGTCATTTTCAATAGACTCTTCACCTTGTTGTTTAAACAAATCATGAATTGCCTGTGCTTGAGGTGTTAGCTTTGTATATTCAACCCAAATTTTATCAAAATATTCCTGAACATAACTATCGCTCTTTTGCTGATCCTTAGACATAATTAGCTCTCTTTTTTTGTAAGCGGATGGAGGCCACAGTTTTTTAAAGCTTCTACATAGGTGATGTAGTTTTTAATTTGGCTATCAAGTAATCCGTTAATCGCATCGTCTGTAAACTTAGTCCCATTCCAGGATGTCCAAACATTAGATACAAAAACTCTTTCAGGAAAAATAAAAGCATTTCTATATCCAAAAATCTGTTGCAAATGCTCAACAGGCCTTAATCCACCAAAACGCCCACCGATTCCCATAAAGGAGACAGGTCTTGATTGAAAGGTTTTAGGATAGTCCCAATGATCAATAAAAAACTTTAAAGCCCCCGGAAAGGATCCGTTATATTCAGGGCATACGATATACAAACCTTCACTTACATTTATTTCATCAATCCACTTCTGAATAGATGGAGGAGTATTTCCTTCTCCATAGGTCTCTGGACTTAATTCTGATAAATTTAAATCGGCCAAATCACAAAGCTCCGTTTTTGTTCCTTGAGCTTCAAATCGACTCACTATTGATTTTGCAATTTGACCAGATCTTGAGTCTTTTCTATTTGTTCCAGAGATGACTATCACTTTTAAACCTCCAAAGGCTAAGAGTGTTCTAGTCTAAGTTTTGAAACTTGAAAAGTTGCATTGTTCAACAAGCATAAACTATATTTAACGAAATCCACTCTGGCCAAGAACCCAAAAAACAGATAGTTGTGGACTTGTTTTTTCTGTTTGGATCAAGGCTAGCTTCACACCAACACCTGTTCTGTATTTAGCTCGCTCCCAGCCTAGGTGTAAAACTGAGTAAACCTGGGTGTGCACCCATTCATTCCATTCTAACCCAGCTCCAAGAGCCGTCCAAATATTAGATTTATTGTACATAGGAGTTAGCAGATGAGTCAGCACCTCTGTTGCTCCACCAAAAGCCCACTCAGTTTGATCAAAACTGTATAAAAACTGAGGCCTTAACGAAACACTCATCCAATCTTTAAAATAGTATTGTAAGCCTGGCTCCAATGATGACCAAGACGATGGGGATGAGAATCCAAACTTTGAGTCAAATTGAATCTCTTTAAATGCTGATTGTGCAGCACTCAATTGACCTACAAAAAGGAAAACACATAAGAGACTCAACGAAATTCCATTGCTCAATCTTTTAACTTGAAAAGCTATCATCCTAACGCCTTTATTATTTTACTTTGGATTAACTTCATATCATCTACCGAAAATTCTTTAGCACTTTTAAAATTTAAATCTGCAGGTGACCACATTGGAATCAAATGCATATGACAATGTAAAACTTCAAAACCCTGAAAACAGGCTCCGACTTTTACACAATCCGTAGATTGATATATGGCCTTACTTAACTTCTGTGAAAAACTAAAGAGCTCAGTTGTTACTTCTGGACTCATTTCGCTAAAATGCTCCCATTCGATCTTAGGGATAATAAGCGCATGACCTAATCGAATACTATCTTTTGCTAAAAAACTAAAAATATTTTCTGTTTCATATAACTTATAACAGGGGAACTCCCCTGTTATAAGCTTCGTAAATATACTTGCCACTTAGGATGCTGCTGCAAGAGATTTTGATATTTTTTTCAATGCCAAGTATCTATCTGAAGATA
>CALGNA010000024.1 GCA_937958795.1 uncultured Bdellovibrionales bacterium
AGAGGTAGAGCCTACTGAGTTAATGAACTATAAATTATATAAATAAAAATTAATATACTCAGTTTGGGTAATAAGCAGTTATTTAAAAGCTTCTGTAATTTTTTTAATAAAGGCTTTTGATCCAGGAGTCTTTTGGTTGTCATATCTATAGATAAGGCAAATCTGATCTTTGTAGGTAGGTAAAGATTTATCTAAAACTTTGATAAAGCCTTCTGCATTTTGGAGTGCGACTCGTTGAGGTAAAATACCCACTCCTGCACCAGCCTTAGTTAATGAAGCCAAGACTTCGAGGTTACTTGTTTCAATATATTTTTTAAAAACAAATTTAGATTTTTTGATTTTTTTAAGGAGCTCTTGAGTTTGAGTTAAATTAGAATCTAAAATTAAAGTTTGTGCTGTGGAGGTGGTTGCTTTTTTTGCAATCCAAAATTTGATCTCGTCTTGGCAGAGTTTTTTTATAATAAGATCCGGATGATGAACAGGATTAACAACAATACCAAAATCAATATTAAAACTGATGACCTGCTCAGTGATATGTCTTGAGAGCCCGTGTTTAAGAGCAATATCTAATTTCGGAAACTCACTTAATAACATCGGCAAAAAAGCAGGAAGAGTGTAAGTTGCAACTGAAGGGTGGCACCCCAATGAGTAGGATCCACATATGTTGTTTTCTTTTTCGTGTACAGAGAGTTTGAGGCTTTCCCAGTTATTTAAAAGTGAAATAGAGTTTTTATAAAAGATCTGGCCACTTTGAGTCAGTTGAACTCCCGATCTGCTTCTGATGAGGAGATCAACGCCCAGTAGGTTCTCGAGCCTTTTCATAGCAGCGGAAAGACTCGGTTGGCTAATGCCGATTCTTTCCGCAGCCCGAGACAGGTTTTGTGTTTTTGCCACTTCAGAAAAGTATTTTATATCATCAAAATTTAGATTCATAGTTAGTGACTATGGTAAATAGATCTAAAATCTATTTTTGTCTAGAGATTTGATGTGACATGTATAAATCCAAGGGGGAGTTATGAGTCAAAAAACAAATAAAACAGGTATTAAGCAAGAAAAGAGAAGAGATTTTCTAAAATTAGGTGCAGCAGGAGTCGTTGCTGGTGGTATGGTTTCATCTGGTGTTTTGCAGGCATCGGCTAAAACACCTAGTCAGCCATTGGGGCCGTTTTTTCCAAGAGAGCAATCACCAATCATTGAGACAGTAGAGTTAAAGGATGGTTCTCCTCTTTACTTATCTAATGATAGTGACTTAACTCAGCTTAAAGGTTCAAAGGAAAAAGCTATTGGTGAGGAGATATATATTAAGGGCATTGTAACTGATTCGGAAGGTGAAGCCCTTAAGGATGCTTTGATTGTTATTTGGCAAGCTTCACATGAGGGTCGTTACAACCATCAGGGTGACTCTAGAAATGTTGAGTTTAAACATCCCAATACGGGTCAGAGCATTGAGAGAAAGCTCGATAAAGACTTTCAATATTGGGGCCAGGCTTTAACAAATGAAAAAGGTGAGTATGTATTTAAAACCATACTTCCTGGTTTTTATCCAGCAGACTTGAGCTCTAAATGGTATAGGCCACCACACATACATTTTTTGGTTGCACCTAAAGGTAAGCAAGAATTTGTTACTCAAATGTATTTTGACGTACCAAGTTTGGATCAAAACTCATTCATCCAAGAATTAAATGACAAAGATCTTATTCTTAAGGATGTTTTATCTGGAAATTCTTTGAGAGAAGATATTGTAGTTAAATTTGAAAAAACAAAAATAACTTATGGAGAAGAAGCACTGATTGGGCAATTTGATATACAACTGTAAGTATTAAGTTATAATAAATATTTAGGTTATGAGTTTAAAACTCATAACCTAAAAGAAAACTCATTCCATAAGCTGTTTGGTCATATATAGAGGGACTGTCTTTTCTGTATGAAAAATCAAGAGCTCCAAAGTAGTTTTGTTTTTCTTCAGATAAGCCTCTTATTATAAAGCCTACATGAGGCTCAATTGATGACTTAAATTCTATGCTACCAGCGTCGACTGGTAAGAAGTAATTTACAGATAACTGTGAATTAAGAGAGTATTTAGAGGTTTTATAGAGCCTAAAATTATAGTGACCACTGATGTAGTTTTGCTTAAAGCTATCAACAAGAAGAGTGCTATTAGCTGTTCCTCTTACAAGAGGAGTGTCCTTAAGGCCAAAAACAAGTCCTAACTGTGAGCTATTATAGTTTCTGTCCCATCCCAAAGAAAAATTTGAATATAATTTATTGTCAGTAAAAATAGATGTCGATTGAGCATTTACGTATCTGACAGATTGAATTTCTACTTGTGCACTCCAAGAGTTTTTTCCGTTTTGTAGGCTACTTTTCCATTTACCAGTTGGCGAAATTCCAGATTCTATTGTCGCATTTTTTCCGAGTGAGTCTATGATTTTAAGAGAGAAAATTGAAACTCCTAAGCTTAGTTGGTGAAGCCATGGACTGTTAGTTTGAGTAGTTTTGAGGTTTAATTTTTTTTGTTCTAACTCTAATAATGTATTTTGAATCTTTTGTAAACCATCAGCTAAGGCCTGATTCATTTCAGTTGGAACAGAGGCAAGCGATCTATTGATTTGTTGAGAGTTGTTTTCTTGTTGAGTATTTTTAGCAATAAAAGGTGTTGAGTCACTTACTAGGTATAAGTAGCCATTCTGTACATAATAATGATCAGGTCGATCTGTTAGAGACTTAAAAGGTAAGTTAATAGTTTCGCCAATTTGAAGTGATTTAGCCTTTTCTTCATTAAGATTAGGGTTAACCTGATAAAAAGCACTTAATAAACCTTTGTCGCCGAAAACATCTCCAAGTTTTAGTTTTTGTAACACAACACTAGGGTTTTCGTTTGGCTGTAATCTATATTGTAAATATGGTAATGACTCAGATCCAATGGTTGGAAAGGTAAGTGATAAACAAAGCAAAGCTAGAATATATTTTTTAGATTTATAAATCATGAAATATTAGTCGGTAGTCTAAATAGACTTTTTGATTTGCTGTTTCAAACTGACACGACCATTGTTGAGGTTTGAATAAATTTTGAAAAAAATATTAAATTGAGACAGTTTTCATTTTAAATAGATGTAAAGTTTTCCGAATAGATTTTATGATAAAAGTAATCTATATATTCTTAGCTTTAGTACTTGTTAGTTGTTCTTCTCAGGTTGAATCTGGCTTAGCCATTGGGTCAGCCATTGTTCCAGGTTCGGGTGGAGGGGGTCCTGTTGTGCCAACTCCAGACACTGTTCCACCGGTGATTTCAGGTACCATAGATGTATCAGCAGATGATATTCATATAAATAACTCTCCAACATTGATGTGGTCGACGGCTACAGATAATGACTCAGGTGTTGATTTTTATGAGGTTGCAGTTGTTGCAGATGAAGGGAGTTCAAGTTGTGATGCTACTGACTTTGCAGGGACGCTTTTGCTTGATTGGGTCAAAGTGCCAGCAGCTGCAGATTTTGCAGGTGCAGGTTATCAGATTGTAGATGCAGCACTAGATGGCGATGGAGCAGCTATAAGTTTGCAGCAAAATGGAAGCACAGAGTATTGTATTGGAGTTAGAGCAACTGATGTTGCAGCCAATACCTCGGATCCCATATACAGTTCAGTAGTATCTAAATTTTATTATGAATCTTGTCTTGAAAAGAAAGCAAATGAGCCAACTGCTGTAGATGGTGTTGTAGAAATTGATGTTTTAGGTTCTGGAACACCTGTTAATTTGTATTGTGATATGACCACTCAGGGTGGGGGGTGGACCTTGGTTGTAAAGTATGATTCTGCATTAGCCACAGCAGCTAACTTTTCTTTGCCAGCTGAAGCAGGTCGATCTGATATAAATGGAAGTGAACTCACAAGTATCAATGCAACAGCTAATTTTGCTGCCTCTGTCGATATGAGGCCTTTTGTTGCAAATGGCGCAGCTCATATTATGCATGTTGGTAAAACAGATGATGCAGCAACTGATTCATCTACATATGTGAGGCATTATTTTAGTGATATCTATCAGTCCGTAATTGATGATCCGAATAATTTGTTTAATGCAGCTGTAGACACAAATGACCCTGATGCTGTTTCGGGAACTATAGTGAGTGGAATGTCTGCTGTTAGAAAAGATCAGTGGTATGAGGCTGACTTTACAGTTATGACACAATTGGATTCTAGTGGTTCAGCTAATAGAAATTACAGAATAGATGGTGGTGAGGGTGCTGCTATGTTTACAAACGGAAGTAGGCCTGGTGCTGTATATAGTAGTGGTAACTCATCTAATGTTGTCGGCCATAGTAATCCAAAAGTTCAGTGGGGTTTTAGGGGGAAAGACAATACTCAACAAAACTATGGTGGTAATACCTATATTGGTACTTATTGTGGAAGTAGTTTAAGTGCGAGTTCGTGTCGCCCTGAGAGTCCAATTAATATGATGTTTGTAAGGTAGGCTGTAGGTTTTTTTTGTTCTTGTTCAATATTAATTTCATAAATAAATTTTATATTTTTTTTAAATGTACTTAAAAAAATATGATTGTAAGTCAATTAAAGCGACTTGATTCGTAAGTGACGTATTGTTGCCATTTCTTGGAATGTCTAATATAAAAATATAAGTTATTTGATTTTCAAAAAATTGGTGGTTAACGATGAAGATATTGGTTGGTGTGTTTTTGCTATTTTGTGTTTTTTCATGTACAGATCGTTCTGATCCAACTTCATCGATAGTAAATAATAAGGAACAAGGTTTAGTGATAGGCAAAAATTTGAAAGCCAAAAATTTTGAGACTATTTATTTTAGTGGGCAGCCTGACAATGAGGATTTGTTAGCACTTAAAGAGCAGGGATTTGAGACCATCATTAATCTTAGAAAAAGCTCTGAGTATGATGAGGTTTCTGAAGCAAAACTAAGTAAAGAGTTGGGTTTTCATTATAAGCAAATACCCTTTGATGGTAGGACAGATCAGTTAACTGATGAGTTTATTTCTTCAGTAACTAAAGTTGTTATGGACCAAAGAGATAAAGGTAAAATTCTCATCCATTGTGGTAGCGGTAATAGAGTTGCCCTTTGGGTTGGTGGACACTTTGCTAAAGATCATAAGTATAGTGCTAAAGATGCTATTGAAATGGCTAAAAAAATGGGTCTTACAAGCGCTGGATTAGAAAAGAAGTTAAAGGTATATTTACAAAAAATTTAGATTACTATTTAAGTAGTTATAATCATAGTTTTATTGATCTAAATAAGGGTTTTTTCCGATTATGACTCTGCAGCAGGAAAGGTTTTAAATAAAAATTTGTAAATTCTGGTTTATATTAGTGGAGCTTTGCAGCCCATAGCAATACCAATTGAAGCAGGTTTCTTGTGTGATTTGTATAGGAGAAATTTTTCTAAAAAAGTAATTTCTTCCCGGTTGTTTTTGTTGTTGGGGTCATATTCAAGTTCGGCACCCTTAAATCTCCAAGAGCTGTATTAAACCATCAACGCTAGTATCTGATTAAAGTATATCTATATTATATTAAAAACTATTTTTTTAAATTGGATTTTGTTTTCTTTAGCTCTGAGCATGAAGATGAAGGGGCTTTAAATGGTAGGGCTGGCCAATATAAAGTTAACTATTTATTATTGCTTAACTTATATTTGGTGACTTACCAAAATTACCACATCATTTTTAAAAAATTACTTAAATACTTTTAAACTCTAAAACCTTAGCCTCACTTGTTTTTGGAATATCAAAGTTGAGCTTATCTGTGGCTCCAACTAGATCCTCACCTGAAAGTCTTAAATAGCCTTGAGTAGTTTTAAGGTTTGCATGGCCTACCATAGACATCACTTTTGCTAAAGGAACTCCGTTCTTTAAAAGCTGAGTTATAAACGTTGCTCTTAAGTCATGAAACTTAACTGGAGTAATATCCAAG
>CALGNA010000025.1 GCA_937958795.1 uncultured Bdellovibrionales bacterium
GGATAGTATTGTTATTATAAAGAGTGCTATTTTTATCATAAAATATCCGTCCTTTTATTGGTTGAGTGGCCTGACCCTACAAGAGTGACCAAAAGAGTGAAAATTGGGATGTGTCATTTAAAAGTAAATAGATTTTCATAAGTAAAAATAACGACTTAGAGGTTATGAGTTTAATAGAAGCTATAAATAATACCTTTTGAGTATGGCTGGTTCATATTTTAAAAGTGCTTATATGAGGCTTTTAGGGGTTTTTTTACTGTTTTGACACTGTTTGGAAGTCGTTTTTATACGCCATTTGTTAAATAAAAATAATATATATATAAGAAAATTCGAAAAATTTACAAATCAATTTTATTTATTTAAATATGCAGACTAGGGTCAGGCTTCATAAATAAAAAAAGAAGGAGAATTTTATGAATTTTAAATCAATCTTAATGGGTTTGGTTTTGTCTGTAAGTGGTACTTGTTTTGCACAAAGCGGAGTTTTTCAGTTTGAAACCTCTGGTGATATGTTAATCAAAGTCGTTGGATCAAATGGGATGGTTTGTGCTGAGCCAGTAAACTATGCAAAAATGGTGGATGTAAACTCTGGTAAGATTAATCTGTCTGCATATTCTTGTGATGGTAAGTTAGAAAATGTTGGATTCCAGGGTGCGGTATATTTTGGAGTCGATGCGGGTGATGTGATTATACCCCCAAGTAACGGTACAACTGTTGAAATTACATTTGCACCACATAACCCTGTTCAAGCATCAACTGATTGTCGTACTGAGGATACTTATTTGCCAGTTTCAACTGATA
Source organism: uncultured Bdellovibrionales bacterium (assembly GCA_937958795.1). GTDB lineage: Bacteria > Bdellovibrionota > Bdellovibrionia > Bdellovibrionales > UBA1609 > CALGNA01. The sequence continues at coordinate 802 of CALGNA010000025.1, forward strand.
TGGGTGAGACTATAGAGTTAACAGGTTCTAGAGTATGGATAAACTCAAGTTGTGAATTAACGGCTGTAAGCTCTGCAACAAGCATTTCACCTCAATCTATTAATGTTCAAGAGGCAATTCAAACCTCTCCAGTTTCTCAAATTCAATTAGGTCTAGTTACTTTATCTGCACCGACTGATATAGCAGGAGTCTTGTCTAGTTCGGAAGGATCTTCATTTGCTGCACCTCAATCTTTTCCAGTTGCTCCAGCTCAACAAGAGCCTTTAGCTATGCCCGCACCTGCAGAACAATCAAGAAGTCTTGGTTTAGATGGCATGCAACAAGCGCCAGTACAGCAACAACCTGCTACTCAGCAAGTTCCGGCACAACAGCCAGCTCAACAAGACATAGAAGTAACAGAAAGTGATGCTAGTTTTGCAGATCTTCTTAATGGTGCATCACCAGTTGATGAAAGCACGTCTGGAGAAGGCCAGTAATACAAACTGACTTCGTACTCACTTCAGTTATTAAAATATAAATAAAATTGTTCAAAAAGCCTCTTTGTTTAAAGGGGCTTTATTTTTTGTAAAAAGCAAATGCAAATAAGTAAACTTAAAAATAAAAGTTTCATTTTTAAATCTATAAATAAAAAAATAAAGAGCTAATTTCAAGTATAAAAAATATCTTTTTAATAGTGAAATTTTTAACTTTGTGAGGTTGTGCATGTTTGTTTTACTGCTTTTGATTTTAGCATCTTTTGGGTGTTCCTCAGATAAGCAAACTCGTCTGGTTGATGAGATTGTAGGTCATGGGTTTTTAGAAGAAGAAGTGGCTTCTCTTATAAAATCATCTTGGTGTTTGGATGTTTGTTTTGAAGCCTATGTTGCACATTCAGATGGGAGTGAATGTAGGAATCTTTCTAGGGGCTGGTATATTTATCAATTTGATCCTGATTTTCAGGGGTCTCGGTTTTATGTTGAGAATTATATAGAATTAGAGGCTGCATACATGTTAGGCAGACAAAGAGATGTTCAGCTTAGGAATAAAAAGCTCAGCTTCGTAGGAGTTCAAGATGATTATTATGCAGAGGTGTCTTTGAGTACAGGTACTGTAAAGGATAAAGTTCTATTGAAGCTAACTTGGCCAAGTGATAGGGGACAAATGCTAAGCCAACAGCTTTTAACTAGCTGTCATTATGTGCCTCAAGCTTCAGAAGAAGTTAGGAGTATTTTTGTTGCAGGAGAAGAGCTTGTGCATAAAGCATGTGATGGTTTTGAGACTTCAGTTATTCCTTTGTGTGGTGTTGAGTAGGGCTTTGAAGTTAAAGTCTATATCAGAATATGGATCAAATCGTTTAAAAAAAAGAGTTTGAACTTCAGCACATTATGAAAATCATATTAACCAAATAAAAACATAATGAGAAGTGCTTATAACAACCGAGTGTTGAAAAAGCGTCGTGACCAAGCGGGGCATTTATGATCTGCTGCACTGGTTATGGAAAAAAAAAATGACCTTCCAATAGAGCTTAAAAAAAAGATATATACACTTATGGTTCGTTCTCGCGTTTTAGAGGAGCGAATGATTAAAATCTACAAAGCAGGTGAAGCCTTTTTTTGGATAGGAAGTCCTGGAGAAGAAGCTTTTGGTGTTTGTCTTGGCCTTCTTGCTAATCAAGGTAAGGGCCTAAAGCACGACTATATGCACTTACATTACAGAGGCACTCCGACTTTAATGGCATATGGTATGCCCATGATAGATGCCATTCGTTTGATTATGAATAGGTCGACTGACATCAATACAGGTGGAAGAAATTTTTGTAACCACTACTGTTATCCGGAGTGGAATGTGGTTCCAGTAACCTCTCCAATTGAAGTTCAATATACAATTGGCATTGGAACGGGATTGGCTCAGTCTAGAGATAAAAATAATGGGATCACTGTAATGACAGGTGGAGACGCTGGTACGGCGGAGGGTGATTTTGCTTCTTGTCTCATATGGTCGTCAAGACCGGAAAGACCTTTACCAATGCTTATTACGGTTCAAAACAATGGTTGGGGTATTTCAACTTCTTATAGTGGGCAACACGGCGAGGAAAAAATTTCAGATCGTGGAAAAGCCTTTGGAATGAAAACAAGGACTGTTAATGCCAATGATCCAATTCGTGCTTATACAGCCCTAAAAGAAGCTTATGATTATGTGCGAACTGAAAGGAAGCCTTATCTATTAGAGGTTTTAGTGTCTCGACTTTATGGTCATTCATCTGCTTCAGGAGCAAGTCTTCATGAGGAAGAAGTAGATTGTGTCAGGGAGTTTGAAAAAACTTTATTAAAAGAAAAAGTATTCACAGCTACTGAAAACGAACTTATTTGGAAGAATGCAGATGTAGAAGCCAAAGCAGCTTGGCAGCAAGTTCGTAAAGAGCCACTCCCCTCTGCTGATTCTATTTGGGATAATGTTTATAAAGCAGACCATGCTCCTAATTGGAGGGACTTCTAATGGCTAATATGGCTCAAGCTATACGTATGGCGCTTCACTTTGCAGAAGAAAATTTAGAACTCACTGAGGTTTTTGGACAAGATGTAGGAGCTCCCCTAGGTGGAGTTTTTACCGCTACTCAGGGTTTAAAGACATCATGGAATACGCCTTTAGATGAGCGAGGTATTATTGGCGCTGCAATGGGGTTGGGCTTAGCTGGTCAGAGGTGTGTGGCTGAGATTCAGTTTTGTGATTATATTTTTAATACAATCGATTTATTAAAGATGGTTGGAAATACTTACTGGGCTACAAATGGTCTTTGTAATTTACCAATCGTTATTATGACGCCTGTTGGAGCAGGCATAAGAGGTTCTATTTATCATAGTCATTCTTTTGACGCTCTTGCTACTCGACTGCCGGGAATTAAAATAGTTATGCCTTCAACTCCGTTAGATGCTTATGGCTTATTGTTAGCTGCTATTGAAGATCCTGATCCTGTTTTATTTTTAAAACCTAAGGCTTTACTAAGAATTAGAGGTGAAGAGCCTATACCAGGTGAGCCAAAGACGGATAAAGAGTTAAAGGCCGCTATTGATGCTCCTCTTGGAGATCGATCTAAATGGAAGCCAAAGTGGCCGCCGCTTGAAAAAATCATTGTCCCTATTGGTAAAGCTAAAACATTAAAAACAGGCTCTGATTTAACAGTCGTGAGTTATGGTCGAACTCTGCCTATTTGCTTGAGCGTTGCAAGAGAATATGAAAAGCAAGGAAAGGGCTCAGTTGAAGTTATAGATTTGAGATCCTTGTACCCCTATGATTGGCAGCATTTAAAGGCCTCTATTTTGAAAACAAAAAGAGTTCTGTATGTAAATGAAGACACTGAAGTGACAAACTTCGGAGAGCATTTGGCTTATAGAACAAATAGAGAGCTGTTTTATGATATTTATGCACCAGCTAAGGTATTAGCAGGTCAAAATGTGCCAGGAATTGGATTGCATCCAAACCTTGAAGAGGCAACAGTCCCTTATGAGCATCAAATTAAAGAAAGTATGACAGAACTATTGGAGTTAAAACCTTGAGTCGTAAATCTAAGCAAAAAGATAAGAAAAAAAAAGAGCAGTTCCCTGAGCATCCAGAATTTAATAAATATGTTTATTACGAGAAATCAGTTCAGAGTGCAGATGTGGACGTGTTGTTCTTAAATAAAACCTATAAAGAAATTCGTAACAAATCTCCAAAAGTCTTAAGGGAAGATTTTTGCGGCACTTTTATGATCAGTACGGAGTGGGTTAAATTAGATCCTTCAAATAAAGCTATTGGTTTGGATTTAGATCCCGAGCCGATTGAATTTGGAAAATTACATCATCTTTCTAAATTAACTGAAGAACAGCAAAGTCGAGTTGAGATTTTAGAACAAAATGTTTTAAAACCTAAATGTGAAAAAGCAGATATTATTGTAGCTCCAAATTTTTCATACTTTGGTTTTAAGACAAGAGCACTTATGATGTCTTATGCTAAGGCTTGTTTAAAGTCTTTAAATGAAGACGGAATGGTTATTCTGGATTGTTTAGGTGGTAGTGATTGTTTTGCTCCAAATGTAGAAGAGACTGAGCACAAAGATTTTAGTTATTTTTGGGATCAAGATAGCTTTGATCCTATAACAAATTTTGCAACTTTTTATATTCACTTT
>CALGNA010000026.1 GCA_937958795.1 uncultured Bdellovibrionales bacterium
CAAAAGTAATAAAAAAGTTTTTTAGGTAATGATTGAAAAACCATATAGATTGAAAAACCTAGAACGGCCGCAAAGATATGTTTTTTTACAAAAAACCAGCCGTTATCATAGTTTTGAACAGACAAGTGAAAGCTACTCGAAAATACCTGAACAACCCCTAAACATAGAAGAAAAAAAACGATCCACCTTAAAGCTAATATGAGATGATCTTTATTATTCACGTGGTCAAATTCTCAAGAAGTTGGGGGTTTGTCTAGGCTTTCCAGTTTAGATAGGAGTGATCTAAAGATATTTTAATTGCTACACCCTTACCTAAGTTCTATTTTAATTCGTAAACATACCTATATAAACCGTACCGCTGTTGATCTCCTAAAACTTCCATAAAATGTTGTGGAGTCTCTTGTCCTATATCGTTACTATAGTAAAAACTATAATTTTGATATTCAGGCCCAAGTTGAACTTTATAAACCACCTTACCTAAAACAGAGGTTCCCTTAGTAATAGTCGCTTCCAAATCTCCATTACGAATGGCTGCAATGAATTGCCATTTAGCAACTTTTCTTTCTGCCAAGCTTACAAAACTAAAAGGTTCTGAATGAGTTTCAACGAGTACTAAGCTAGGGCAAGGGATATCTCGTCCCTCATTATAGGGCAAAGTAAATATCTTATGTCGTTTAGACTTTAGAATTCCATCTTCTTGTAAAAGCGTGACCCAATCTTGTTCTTTTTTATATTGGCACTGCTCTTTTATACTAAAATCAAAACATACTCCAGATATTCTGTCTTCATCAGCGCACTCATTAGCTTCTTGAGAAAGCACTCCATCATTCGAAGTCACTAGCTCAGATACCTGTGTTAAATCAGGAACATTATCATAAAAAATTGTATGCCAATAATAAACATCACCAGCTTCAGGCTCTTTGTATTCTACTTGAGAAAATTCACTATAAAACTCTTCAGCTGTTACTGACCGAAAAGGGCTTATAACCTCAGCAGCAAATGTATTGAAGCTCAAAAATATAGTAAATATTGAAATTATAGATCTCACTTTTTTCCTCCATGAAAAACTAAGCTAACAACTTATAACACTGTTTTTACTTGATGCCCTCGATAGAGGTCAAATCAGATTAGAATTTTTCAACGATTGACTTAAAGTGCCTGCCTCTTTCTCTGTAGTTATCAAAGAAATCAAAGCTTGAAGCTCCAGGAGAAAGTAAAATCGTATCGGCCATTCTTGATTTTTGATAAGCCATCAAGACAGCCTCATCAAAGGTTCCTATTAGGAATGTCTCACTAAAATCACCAATATCTCTGTTGATACGCTCTTTAGCTTCACCAACTAAAATTAAGGTCTTCACCTTCTTTTTAATTTCATCCTGAAGAGGGGTATAATTAAGAGATGTGTCTTTTCCACCCATAATTAAAATGACGTTTTCATCAAAAGACCGAAGAGCTCTTAAAACAGAATGTACATTCGTTGATTTTGAGTCGTTATAAAACTTAACCCCACCCACTTTACGTACATATTCAATTCTGTGCTCCATCCCAGGGAACTCATGAATAACTTTTTGAATAGCTTCTTTTTTTGCTCCAAAGTGCTTTGATGCAATGGCTGCTGCCATAATGTTCTCAATGCTATGAGAGCCTTTCATATAACAGGGCTCTAAAGAATAAACTTCAGGCTCTTTTCCTGTTCTGACTTTAATGGTTTTTTGGTTATTAACAGCTCCGCCAATATTCATAATCTGTGGCTCTAGAGACGGCTTCCGAGAAAAATAAAAAATAGCTCCTCTCTGTACTGCTGGGTCTCTTGCTAACTCTACAACTGCATTATCATCTGCGTTTAAAATGCTCGTAGTTTCTTGGTCTGTATTTACAAAAATACGTCTTTTAGAGTTAATATACTCTTCCATAGTTTTATGGCGATCCAAATGATTCTCAGCTAAATTCATAAAAACTATGCTATGAGGTTTAAACTTATCCACATGCTCAAGCATAAAGCTTGAAACCTCAACAATAAGGACATCTGCTGGGTCTTTAGCTCTTAGATAATCAGCCATAGGTGTTCCGTAGTTTCCACCAAGCCAAACTTTTTTACCTGAACCTTCAAGCATTCTCATAATGAGTGCACAAGTCGTACTTTTTCCGTTAGTCCCTGTTATGGCAATAACTGGCTCTTTTATAAATTGAGCTACAAACTCAAATTCACCCGTTACTCGAACACCCTGTTTTTTTGCGTATTCAAATATCTTAAGCTGAGGCGAAATCCCTGGACTTAAAATAATAAGATCTTGCTGAAAAAAAGTCTTTGGTGTGTGCCCACCAAGATCATAATTAAGCTCTAAGCCGTCTATCATCTCAAGTGCAGCCGAAAGCTCTGCTTTTGATTTATGATCACTAACCGTTACTTCGGCACCATTTTCAACGAGCAAGTGAGCTAAACTCACGCCTGTATTTGCCAAACCCACGATAAGTATTTTCTTACCCTTTAAATCACTTAAACTATCAGCTTTAAATTCTGGATTTGCCAGAGCAGGTTCTTTTTTGTCGTTAAACATCTTCTTCAGATCTCCTTCGAAAACAGTCCGATTCCATTTAGTTACTTTGAATACTTTCTACCTAAGCTTTAATGTCGCCAAAGAAAAGAGCGCTAGCAGTACAGCTATAATCCAAAATCTCACAATAATTTTAGTCTCTGAAAGGCCCTTTAATTCATAATGGTGATGAATTGGAGCCATTTTCAAAATTCTTTTTCCTGTTGTTTTAAAACTCACGACTTGAGCTATAACAGATAATGCCTCAACTACAAAAATTCCACCTAATAAAGGAAGAAGTAGCTCATTTTTAGTTAATACAGCCAAGCTTCCAATGAGCCCACCAAGCCCTAAACTACCCACATCGCCCATAAAAACCTGAGCTGGGTAAGCATTAAACCATAAAAACCCCATTCCTGCTGCTATAGCAGCAGCACATAAAGGAGTCAGCTCGCCTACACCCTGAACATAGGGAATCATCAAATACTTAGACAACTCAGCATGGCCTGATAAATAAGCAAAAATCATCAAAGTTCCAATGACAACCATGGCAGGAACTATCAAGAGTCCATCTAAGCCATCTGTTAAATTAATCGCATTGGCAGCCCCAACAGTCACAAATGCTCCAAGTGGAACAATCATCCAGCCAAGATCTAAAACAAAGTCCTTAATCAAAGGAACATGAAGACCTGTACTTAAAGAGCCTTCTTTAACTAAGCAGAAAAACACAATACCTGAGATCAAAAACTCTAAAAGCAACCTGAGCTTTCCAGATAAACCTTTGGAATTTTTAAATTTAACCTTCATGGCATCATCTAAAAATCCAACCAGCCCAAAACCAAGAGTGATAATTAAAACTCCTACAACCAAAGGGTTCCCTAAGCGAAACCATAGAACTGCCGATAGGAGCAAACCTAAAATCATTAAAATGCCACCCATTGTAGGTGTCCCAGATTTTTTTTGATGAGACTCAGGTCCTAGTTCTCTAATGCTCTGCTTCATTTGAAACTGGCCTAATAAGGCTATAAAGCGCTTACCAAACAAGACACAAAATAAAAAACTTGTAATAAAGGCAAGAAAACTTCTCACAGAAATATAGTTTAATAGATTTGAGATTCCTGATTCTGGTAAAAAAGTTTGTAAAAGTTCAAAAAACATCGGTTTGAATATTCCAATACTGTAAAAATTGATCTAACTTTATTCCTCTAGAGGCCTTGAGTGCCACTAAATCACCTTTAGCTAAAAAAGCATAGACCTGTTGGGCTAATTCCTGATTAACCTCATGGTGTGTTAGAAAGGGCGCTCCCCCCATATAACTCTCTTTAAAATGTAAATGGTTAGACCCAATATAAACGATCTGCTTTAACTTTAAATCGGACAAACGCCTGAAGAGCTCTTGATGCAAGACTTCTGACTCTTTACCTAACTCAAGCATTTCACCTAAAATTAAAATTTTATCCCCTGCCATAGATTCTAAGCTTCTTAAAAATGCCTCCATACTATCTGGATTTGCATTGTAAGCATCAAAAAAGACTTTAAAGCCGTCTGAATTCTCTACCCACTGGGTTCTACCCTTAGGAGCCCTTAGCTCAATAAAGGACTCCAGAATTTTTGCCGGCTCTATTTGATAAGGGCTTTTTACAGCAATAAGAGCACCTAGGGCTAAATTTTGTGCATGAAAAGCACCTGACAAGGGGACCTCAGTTTTTTTAAACGGGTAGTCTAATATGTGACCCTTTATAAAAAAACTACGATCTGTCTCTTCAATAACTTTAAAAAAAACATCAGCTTCTGAATTATGGTTTGAAAAACTAAATTGAGCACTAGCATGAGAGCCCCAGTTTTTTTGCATATCTAAGATATCTGGTTGGTCCAAATTATAAAGGTGAGTTTTACCAGGTGCAGCCTCATAGATTTCAGCCTTTCCGAGCAGAACATTTTCATACCCACCCATGGGACCTAAGTGAGATCGACCTACACAGGTAAGGCCAACCATATCTGGCTCTGCTATTTGAGAAAGTGCTTTTAACTCACCTAAATGATTCATGCCCATCTCTAAAACCAAGGCTTCAGTATCTGCATCAGCCATTAAAATTGTGAGAGGTAAACCCAGATGATTATTAAAAGATTTGGGACTTCTAAAAGCTTTCACCCCACAAAACTCTAGCATTTGAAAACAAAACTCTCGGGCACTTGTTTTACCTTGGCTACCTGAAATAGCAGCCATCCAAAATTTATTTTTTTTTCTATAATTTCGCGCCATAGTTTGCAGTGTTTCTAGGGTATTTGGCACTTGTATAATACATATCGAAGCTTTTAACTCTTTATATAAGCTATCATTTTTTTTATGCACCAGAATGCCGCGAGCACCACTGTCTGCTGCTTGTTGTACAAAATCATGACCATCAAAATTTTCACCCTCAAGTGCTACAAAGATTTTATCTTTCAAACTTTTTCTAGAATCTGTCTCTAAGGCCAAAGCTCCTTCCCAAGCTTCTCCCAAAATAGTTTTGCTTTCTATTAAATCTGTAAACTCAAGATAGGACCACGTTTTCATAAATACCTTTTTGCTACTTCAACATCGTCAAATGGAACCCTAGTATCTCCATAAATCTGATAATTTTCATGTCCTTTTCCAGCAATAATCAAACAATCACCCTCACCTAATTCTTTAATCGCTTTTTCTATCGCTAACTCCCTCTTTTCTATAAGTTCATATTTAAAATGAACCTCTTGACCGATAGAGACGATTCCATCTTCGATATGACTTAAAATTTTTAACGGATCTTCTGTACGAGGGTTATCAGAGGTCACATATAGTTTATCAGAAAATTGACTTGCGACCTTTCCCATAAGCTTTCTCTTTGTCTGATCCCTATCTCCTCCACAGCCAAATACTAAATGTAATTCTCCCTTTTTTGACGTCATAGAGTTTTTAACTGACTTCAAAGTTTTCTCTAAAGCATCAGGAGTATGCGCATAATCAACAAACACATGAAAACTATCCTTATGACTATTCACTCTCTGCAACCTTCCCAATGGAGCCCTCAACAAAGATAAGTGGTCTACTACATCCTTAAATTCACTCTTAAATAGGTGAAGATATGAAGACACTGAAAGTAAAATATTTGAAATATGAAAATCTCCAATGATAGCAGTTTTAAATTCAAAACTCTCTTCTTTGTATTGAACCTCAACTCTCTGACCCCAAAGACCAGAGTCCATAATGCGATATTGGATCCCGCCTATCTTCTTCTCTTGATTCGATATTTTTTCTGTAATCATTATAGCATTTTTTTGCTGAAGTTCTGTTAGTCCTTGAAAAAACTGATCTGACTTACCATCATCTCCATTTAGTAAAGCATAACCCATAGGTCTTAGTTGTTTTGTCACTTTAAGTTTTGAACATAAATACTCTT
>CALGNA010000027.1 GCA_937958795.1 uncultured Bdellovibrionales bacterium
TTGTCATGTCTTTTGATTTCTAAATTGTTAGCAAGAGAAACTAAAAATTCATTGTACTGCGAAGTTCTTTCATTAGAAATATCGCTCTGGCTAGCTAGTGTGGTAGCTGTTTTTTCTAAAAATTTAAGGTAGTCTGAAGGCACGTCAAAATATTGAATATCATATTCAGTTAGGAACTCTACAGCCAATTGATGTTTGTAAAATTGTTCTTCACTTACTAGGAATGGAAGTATAAAGTCAAACTCTTCTGGTGAGAGACTTTGTGTTGCTTGAAAAGTAATTTTTTCGTATTTTTCGTAACTCGTATTTTTAAGAAATGATTTGATAGTTGAAAAAAATGAATATTGGTCAGAACCAAAAGTTTCAATTAAATACTTTAATTCTGTTTTATGTTCATAATTTGAGTTTTCAATCTGGCTAATGATATCAGCACTCTTGTATGGGAAAATTGCTAAAGACGTTTCTGTGTATAGGTTTTCTAAATCTAGCTGTGTGATTTCATGCCTTTTCGACAAGCACTTTAACACTTTGTGGTTGAAAACTCTAGAGTTACTCAAAGCCGCACGAGCACATAAAGATCTATAGCTCTGAGTATCTAAGAACAAATCATCCACAGAGTCTCGGTATAGATTCGTAGTTAAAAAGGTAAAGATTGGGTTTGGTTTAAAAGTTTTGAGTTTATTGCGATCGATGCTTTGGTCCGATAAGTTTTTTAAAGAGACTACTAGCTCTGTAAACTCAGCCTCGTTAAAACCAGTTAAATCAAATGAGTTTTCATAAACGACATCTCTATGGATTTTAGATCTTGAAAATGCAGGGAAATAGTTGATTTTGAGTTTATAAAGTTTAGAATATTCAACTTCTAAGATAGACTCTAGGTGTTGCATGGCCTTGTTAAGAGATATCCTATTTTCAACGAGTTCATTTTCAATTGTGTTGTCTCGATAATCTCTGTCGTTTAACTCTTCGCTGGTTATAGAAAAATCAGTGTCTGAAAAAGAGACCCTATCTGCTAATATTATAGGAATAGCATATTTCAATGGAGTACCACTGTTTGCGACATAATCAAAAAAAGTAATCTCATGTGGTAAAAGCCCAAAATCCTCTAAGGTTATCTGTTGGTTGAATAGTTGCGGAGTGTATTTCTTAAGAGCTTCAAAAGCCTCATTGAGCTTATCATAAGACCTTATTGAAAATAACGAATCTAGAAAGCTGAGATCTAAGGCGTCAGCACTTAATTGATCCTGAGTTACGGGGTTTATCCTATCTGTATAAACACCAAGATCTTTTCCTTTCTTGAATAGAAAGTCTTTATTCTCAAAAATTAGAAAATAAAGAGAAAGCTTAGTCCAGTTAGAAATAAAACTCTGTTTATCAGAAACTTTATCCCACTCAATACTTTCAATTTCATCAAAAGCCACTTTAAACCCTTCGACTTGAGAGTTGTTATTGTGATCCATAAAAGTAGATGCATTTAAATCTATAGATTTGTTAGTAAAATCTTGTCCTGCTTGATTTAAAAGATCTAAACAGTTGTAGTCATTAACTCTTTTAGCATTTGATCCAAAGTTAGAAAATGCATTCCAAATAGAAGATCTTAGGCTGATCTTTTTTCCCGTAAGTGCTTCATCTACGCAGTTCGGTGAACTCGCTGCAACTGCTGTAAAAGAAATGAGCTGTAAAAAGATAATAAGTTTAATAGGTTTTAAAACAAGTGACTTCATTGTGTTTGCTCCTCAGACTTCTCTTTATATATGTAACTAAAAGCAAAATTAGTACCAAGTTTGAGAGCATGTGATGGGCTTTGAAGATAATGGTATAGTCAAAATTTTATTCAAATATAAGGTTAAGATTTTAAGTGGTTAATATTATAGAAGATTAAGTGATGAATATATGATGATCATCTGCACTTAGAGATGACTATTATTGGCTCAGGAGACTTATAATTTGTGACGTTCGGTAGTTTTCGGCACTTTTTTAAAATATTCTCTTAAGAGGTTTACTTAGAGAACTTACCCACTAAAATCTGGTATTTATTAAAGACCCCAGGCAAGCCCTGGAGTCTTTGTTTGTTCTTTACTTTTCTTCAAAATGAAAATGCACAACCTGCATGGTTCTGTAGAGTTTTTCTGCATCAACCCAAAACTCTCCATCATCAGCGCCGTCTTGAACAGGTTCGTATTGACCCCATGGGTTTGTCACCTTAAATAAGCCAGTTAGGCTATCGTGACCTAGTACCAGATATTGGTGATCAGAAGCTATATTTTCTGTATTAAACCTCAGTTTTGGAAACTTCCAAGACCCAGAATCTAAGAAAACCACAGTTTTGGTGTCTTGATTGGACAAGGCTCTAATAATGAGGTCCTCAAAGTCAGCTAATGTTTCGATTGTAGAGACAATCTGATAGCTACTCTTTCCGCCAACAATATAACTCATAACTTCTGTAGAAAAATGCTGAGCTCCAGCTCCGCCAATTCGATCATAAGTATTTTGCTCAACAGTTTTTTTAATTTTAGGATAAAAAATACTGTATGCTTTTTCAATAAGAGGTCCCCAGAGTTCCATTTGGAATGGTCCTTTTGGTGTCCCTTGCATATAAAGGGCTTGCCCATCGTTTGTAGCTGGGAAGTAGGGCTGAATGCGAACTTCTTCCTTGTTACCAGTGAACTTCCACTTTTCAATATCGACTTCGTTAAAAAACACTGAGTAGGTGCCGTCGTTGTTGTTCTTAACAATTTCATTTTGAAGCTGTTCAGGGTAAAAAGCTGCAATGGCTCTTAATGCTCCTGCAAAAAAACAGTTACTAATCCAACCTTGTGCCACATCACCAAAGTTGGCGCCATTTTCATCAAAAAGAGGTCCGCTAAACTTAGCATAATCTTGCTGAGCAAAAGCATCATCAACTGTGGATAGAAGCGAGACGTTATCCGGGTCTATATAGTCTACTTCTAGACCATATAATTCACCAAGGCTTTCCCATTGGTTTTTCACGTAATCATAAGTCATAAGCTCATAATCATAGCCATGTTCTTTTGAAAGTATGGGGCTTGAGTTAAGTTGACCATATTGATTGAGCTGGAAGTTGGTTTGGTAGGTTCTAAATCTTCTTCCAAGGTCATCTTCAGTATATGAGTATACATATACTGTTAAGTTTGGTTCTCCCACTGAGAAAAAACGCGTATAGTTTTCTAAAAGATATTGAGTTTCGCCGTGTCTTTTAAGTTGTAACCAGTGTCTGTTTAGGACCGGTTTTCTTGTATCAGTTGGTCCGGTGACCGTGATAATTCGTTCAGAGATTGTTGTTCTATACATGTCTTCAACCCAAACTCTGATTTGATCTCCAGCTTGCATGTCTTGAATATCAAGACTGATGTTTGATGATTTATCTGACCACTGAGAGTCTCTAGCTCTATAAAACGAACGCCTTTCAATAGGGAGTTTCGTCAGATTGTTTGCTAAGACTCGAACTCCAGCTGGGAAGTTCCCATGAATCAATGAGCTTGAATCCGTAATAACAATTTGATCCAGACTTGTATCAATCTTAGCTTCTAGGTTATCTTTTGAACTATCCAGAAATCCACAATTTTCTATAATGGGCTCTAGGCTCTTAAAGTGATGCTCACTTGGGTTAACGAGTTCTATAGTGCCTTCTTCTGTGTCTTCTTCATGCAGAAGCCCTAGTGACATATGGATATCAGCAATAGCTTCACAATCAGAAGTTATCCCTGCATTTGTAATTCCACGATCACGAATCGCTTCAAGTAGGTAGTAGAGTTCATGAAACTCTATTTTACCATCTTGAGCATAGTTGTTTACATGGGTTGTTAGGTGAACAAAGATAGCTTGCGACTGCAAACTCATGATAAGGGTCGCCATCATGGCAATATATTTACACATCCGTTTACTCCTTCAAACGTTATGAAACTGTAGGTCCAGAGAAATCCTTTTCTCTGGACCTATTAAATAATCTAAAGAAATGCACTTTAATGCAAGGTTGGTTGCGCAGCTTGGTAAGACAGACGTTCAAAAATACTGAAAATTTTGAGTTTTTAGCTGTTTATTTATATTTATTCTTTAGTAAGTTTTTCAAAATTATTATTAAGGACAAGTTTTATATGGTTATATTTTCACTCGTTCTTAACGGGTTTAATGGAGTTTCTATGAAATATGTTTTTTGTTTATTGGTATTAATTTTCGGTACTATTTCTTATGCTGAGCATGGAGTGCCTGAGTCTTGTATGGATAAAGCAAAATCAGAATTCAAAACCATATTTGTTCAAGAGTTAACGTATTGGATGGGGTCTGATCCCCAAGGTTTAATAAGTATATTGGATTTTCAAGCGGACTTTGCCTCTGCTTCTGAATACAATAGTTTGGTATCTGATGCTAAATATAGAGTTCAACTTCAAGAGCAAATGAGAGAATTAGTGGATCAGATTGAAGATTTAAATCTTGAGTTTTATGTTGATGAAGTAACCCAACGGATCTCTAGAAAAAAATTACTTTCTGAATCTTCACGCCTTTATTTTTTTGAAGGGCTATTTGAAAAAAATCCACCTTTAGAAGAATTTGAAGTAAGTGAAGTACAGCCAAAGGTATTTTATCTTTTTAATGGTAATATTGTGTTTGATGAATCAACTTGTTTATTTAATACCCAAAATTCGTATAGGTACACATTTGAACTTATAAAAGAAGAGCAAAGGGCTGGGTATTTTACCTATCAATTAGTGCTAGGTACGAGTTCGAATGCTAAATAAATGATTTATTAATTGATTAAAAATGGAACTATTTATGAAAAAAATAATTTTTACTATAATTTGTTTAACAGCTCAATTTTCATATTCGACTGATTCTTCGAATTGTAAAAGTCTTGGAATTTATTCTACGTATCAGGCGTTAGATTTTGATTCAATGTCAGAAGATGAAGTTCAAAATATCATTGAATATGTATTGAATGTTGCAAACAGCGATGTATTTACTGATAATAACAGAGTTATTTTACCAGAGCTTGTTAAATCTGAAGTATCAGTTGGTCTGAGTGTATTAAGTCCTCAACTTAATGCATTAACTGATGCTGTTGGATTTGCTCCATTGTCAGTTGGTTTAGTTATTACTATGTTTGATCAAATGGTTTATTCAGATAAAGATACAAGAGAGTTTAAATTTATGATAAATAATATGGCTTTGAATTCAAGTGTAAGTTTTCAAGGTACAAGAATTTTACATGGTCTTGGTGTGTATATAGAAAACGGTTGTCCATAAAATTTTTTAGTTTTTTCAAGTTGATCTTGATTTTAAACTAAAAATTATACCCCATATTCACTTTAAATAACCAAACATCCCCTCTAAAATAAACACCCGTGTCTTGTGTTGCAGAGACGGGATCCGGGACTTGGGTGTTTTCATCAGGGAAGTTTGTGTATTGAAAAAGCCCTTGGACGCCTAAAAAATAACTGTTTTTAGAAAAATGATATTCTAAGCCAAATCCAGCATCAAACGAAACAGAAGCATCTTGGCCTGCAAGCACGGGTTGGCTGATATCTCTGGTTTGCCTTAATATAATAGATGGCCCGCCGATAAAATAGGGATTTAGTTTGGCTATGGACATTTGAAGGCTGTGTTCTGGTAAGTAGTAACGTAAGTGCATATTAAAATTAGTTAAGGTTTGCGAGCCTTCTAGGTCATAGCCTGGTATGAGATTAGCAAACATGACATGAGAGCCTGTCCAAAATCCAAAAGATAAAGCGAGTTGATGATCAAAAAAATAAGTCAGGTTGAGTCCAAACATAAGCGATGGATCAAGGTGTTTTTTGAGGTCCCCAACAAAGCTTCTATAGCCACCTATAAGCTCTACTTGTAAAAGTCGGCCACTATGGAAAAAGTTAATCACTTTTTCTTCGTCCGATGACCCAAAAAAATCAGCGTCATCCATAAACGGGCTAAAATCTTCGAGTGCAGATTGAGCGGAGGATTTTTGAGGAAGGTTAAAGCTTAACAATGAAAAAATGAAGAGAGCTGACATTAGGCCCAATGGAACCTTAAGCTTTTGGAGTGCTTTGGTTAAGCTCAGAAGTAATGGGTGTGTGTGTAGTGTGTATTCTAGCCAAACTTTCATATCCTTATAATATAGTGTGAATTCTCCCAAATGGAGATTGAGTCTGGCCCAAGGTTGTGCTTTTCTTCAGAAAATAACCCTGTGATCAATGATTTAAGGAGGTTTCTTTGGATTACAAAGATGCCGGTGTTGATATCGAAAAAGCAGATGCGCTTGTGGGCTGGTTACAAAAATCGAAAGGATTTTCCTCTATAGGGGGCTATGCCTCCATGATGCCAGTTCCTGCTGGTTATAAAGAGCCTATCCTTGTCTCTTCTACCGATGGTGTAGGGACAAAGCTTTTATTGGCTCTTGAAACAGGTCGTTATGATGATTTAGCGCAAGATCTTATCGCAATGTGTGTCAATGACATGATCTGCGTTGGCGCTAAGCCATTATTTTTCTTAGATTATTATGCTTGTGGAAAATTAGATGCAGATGCATGGAAGCTTTTTTTAACAGGGCTTCAAAAGGGCTGTGCCAGTATCGACTGTGAGCTCTCGGGTGGAGAAACGGCTGAAATGCCAGGTCTTTATTCTGGAAAGCATTTTGATTGTGCTGGGTTTTCGGTAGGAGTTGTTGAGAAAAGTAAAACGATTGGTCCTCACTTAGTTGTAGGTGAAGAAGTTCTGCTTGCTCTTCCAAGTTCTGGTTTTCACAGTAACGGCTATTCTTTACTGCGCCAGCTGTTTAAAGAAGATATGTCTGATTTTATTGATGAACTTTCAATTCCGACTCGTTTGTATGTTCACGAAATTCAAAAACTTTTAGATCAAGGCCTATTAAAAGCATGTGCCCATATAACGGGTGGCGGGATGGATAATCTTTTGAGGGTTTTGCCAGAAGATACGAAAGCAAAAGTTAATAAATGGGAATGGCAGGGTGTTTTTGCCGAAGCTCAAAAAAGATCTAGGTTAGATGATACCAAATTTGTTCAAACATTTAATGCTGGAGT